>JAJNBO010000288.1 GCA_021156245.1 Ramlibacter sp.
GAAGAAGCCGCAAAGATCGCTGCGCGCGGCGAGGTCGGTTCGCGAGTCGCCGCACAGCCCCTGATCGAAGAAGGCCGGATCGGCGTTGGCCGCGATCTCTGGGTTGCGCGGCACGCCGAGGTTGTCGTAGCCGAAATCGGTGAACAGCGCGCCCGGTGCATTTGCCGGCTTCGTGCTGGTATGGCATTGCGCGCAGTTCCCCTTGTCGGGGCGGTTGAACAGATCCAGGCCGTTGGCCTCCTGCGGGGTGAACCTCGCGCGTCCGGCGTTGACCTCGTCGAACTTGCTCGAGAAGGGCGCGAACGCGGGATCTTCCAGCTGGTAGCGCTGCAAGGCCAATGTCATGCGCTTGAATGCCAACGGCGGGTCGCTCATGATGTCGTCGCCGAAGACTGCGCGAAAGCGCGCTGCGTAGGGCGCGGCAGCCAGTTTGGCCACCACGTCGGCGACGTCGCGGTTGGCCATCTCGTTCGGGTTCAACAGCGGTCCGCGGGCCTGCGCCTTCAGGGTGGACGCCCGGCCGTCCCAGAAAAAGCCACCGAACGGCCGCGCGCCTGCGGCGTCGTCGAATGCGCCGTTGAAGCGCAGGTACCGCAGCGACGGCGGGGTGCGCAAGCCGGGCCGGTCGAGCCGGGCACCTCCCATGGCCACCGGAGTCGCGAACGGGGAAGCGTGACCCAGTTCCGGCGCGTGGCAAGTGGCGCAGGACATCCGCCCGGACGCGGACAGCGACGGGTCACGGAAGATCGCCTTGCCGAGCTGGGCGGCTGCGCTGAGCGTGGAGCCGTCGACGCGGGCGGCGTCCGGACCAACGCCGCTGGCAGCGGCAGCGACTCTGCCGGCGTCACTTGCTCCATCTTCGTCGCCACCGCCCCCGCCGCAGGCGGCGAGTGCCAGCGCCAGGCAGAGCGAAACAGGGGCGGCGGCACGACGGAACGGCATGATGGGCAAGACTCGGGGCAGAACGACAGAGCCACGATCTTGGCTCTGCGTCACGGTACGGTCGTGTCAGCGGCCGCCGCTCTCCTGTGTACGTCCGCCAGCATCTCGCGCAGCGTCTGGCGCTCGTCGATCATCGCGCGGTATTTCTCCGGCAAGGCGCGCACGGCCCGCTCGGAGGCGACCAGGCGCTCGTACGCCGCCGTGCGTTCCGCCTCGCTCGCTGCCTGCGCTTGCAGCTCCTGGACCGTCGCCAGGTCACGCCGCAGTCGCCGGATCGCCGACTTGGCCTTGCCACGCGGGCTGAGGAGCGACAGCAGCACCGTCACGAGGAGGATGGCCAGGATCACCACCAGCGACTGGATGGTGGTGATCTCGATCACCTTCACCGGCTCGCCGTCGTTGATGAAGGGCACGTTGTTCTCATGCAGCGCATGCAGCACCAGCTTGACGCCGATGAAGGCCAGGATGGCCGCAAGCCCGTACGACAGGTAGATCAGCCTCTCCAGCAGCCCTTCCACCAGGAAGAACAGCTGCCGCAGCCCGAGCAGGGAGAAGGCGGTGGCCGTGAAGACGATGAACACGTCCTGCGTCAGGCCGAAGATGGCGGGAATCGAGTCCAGCGCGAACAGGATGTCGGTGAGGCCGAGGGCCACGACCACCAGCACCATCGGCGTCATGCGGCGATGCCCGTCCACCACGGTGAACAGCTTGTCGCCATCATAGGCACCGCAGTCGGGCAGCAGGTGCCGCGTCAGCCGCAGGACGGTGCCCTCCGAATCGTCGCTGCGGCGCTGGTCTTCCGGCACCAGCATGTGGCCGGCGGTCACGAGCAGGATCAGCCCGAAGATGTAGAACACCCAGGCGAAGCGCTCGATCAGGGCGGCGCCGAGGAAGATGAACCCCGAGCGGGCCAGCAGCGCGATGACGATGCCGATCAGCAGCGCCTTCTGCTGGTCCTCGCGCGGCACCTTGAAGCTGGTCATGATGATGAGGAACACGAAGACGTTGTCCACCGACAGCGCCTTCTCCGTCAGGTAGCCGGCGAAGTACTGCACGCCCATCTCGCTGCCGCCCAGCACCCACACCGCGGCGCCGAAGGCCAGGGCGACGCCGACATACGCAGCCGACCAGCGCGCCGCCTCGCCCAGCGACGGCACGTGGGCGGTGCGGATGTGGAAGAAATAGTCGAACAGCAGCAGCCCGACCACCAGCGCGATCGTCAGCTCCCACACCAGTCCGCCGTGCGGCATTCCGTGTCCTTGCCTCAGGCCCGGGCGGGCGCGCCTTCGATGCGGAAGCCGCGCGGCGGCAGGTACAGCGACAGCACGGCGGCGGCGAGCAGCAAGGTGCCCGAGGCGCCGAAGGCGATCCAGTGCGTGCCGAAGCGCTCGTAGCCCCAACCGCCGAGCCAGGAGCTGATCATCCCGCCGGCCTGGTGGCCGAGATAGGCAAGCCCATAGAGCACCCCGACCAGCCTGACGCCGTACACGTCGGCCAGGATGGCCGAGGACAGCGCGATGCTGCCCGCCCAGACGAGGCCGCCGATGCTGGCGGCGAGATAGAGCTCCCAATGGACCCCGACCATGACCAGCGCGAAGAAGCCGAGCCCGCGCACCGAGTAGATGACCGCCAGGATGTTGCGCCGGGGCAGCCGGTCCGAGTAGCGCCCCAGGACGAGCGTGCCGAAGATCGCGACGAACCCGATGAGCCCGATGCCCATGGCGCTGGAGTGCGCGTCGAAGCCGTGGTCCATCAGCATGGGCATGCCGTGCGTGCCCAGCAGGTTCATGCTGAACCCGCACGCGAACAGCCCGAGGAAGATCATCCAGAACGGCGCCGTGCGGATCGCGTCCCGCAGGGCGAGCCGCTGTGGCGGCGGTCCGCTGGCCGCGTTGCGGATGGCGATCTCGTGCGGCAGCAGGTCGGTGTGCTCCGGCGCCTGGTCCCGGATGATGAAGAGCACGGCGGGGATCGCGAGCGCCGTCAGCACGACGGCAAAACCGGCGAGGGTGGCGCGCCAGCCCACCGCGCCGATGGCGTACGTCAGCACCGGCGTGAGGATCGCCATGCCGGCCATCGAACCGGTGGACAGGAAGAACAGCGCCATGCCGCGCTGGCGCGTGAACCAGTAGCTGATGACGGGAGTGAAGGCGACGGGACTGGTGAACGCCAGGCCGACGGAGAGCAGGACGCCGAAGAAGAACAGGAAGGGCAGCGGTGCGCGGGCGGTCACGCTGCCCGTGACGGCAACGATCACGAGGATGGTGCCGAGCACCAGCACCAGCCGCGTGCCGAAGCGGGCGATCAGCTGGCCCGCGAGCGGCATCGCCAGCCCGTAGCACATCATGCCGACCGCAATGATCGTGGACAACAGGCTTCGGCTGAAGCCGAGGTCAGACGCGATGGGAAGGAAGAAGGGCCCCGTGCCCAGCCGCAGCCCGACCGACAGCAGGGTCAGCACGGCCGCCGCGGCAACGATGTTCCAGCCGAAATACCAACCCGGAGCCCTGCTTGCAGTCACTGCGCGATCCTCGTTTTCGAGGCATCTTAGCGGCAGGCCGCCGCAGGGGGCCGGTCAGCACTCCGGCATCTGGCTCAGGCTTTCGATGGCGAGCTTGGCCTGGTGCACGGCCCCGACCACCTTGCGCTTGCTCGGGGCGCGGTGCATGCCGCCCGCCGACAGCGGGTCACGCCCGCGCAGCAGCTCCTTGTCGCCCAGGTAGACGGTGTACGCGCCGTGCTCGTCGGCCCGGATCCGGTAAGTGAGGCACAGTCCCCTGCTGCGGGTGTACTCGTGGGTCTTCATGCGGGCAGCATGGCAGCTGGGCCACGCGGCGCGCGTCAGCCAAACCGCCGAGCCCGGGCAGTCGCGCGCCCCGACCGGGCGTACAATCCGCGGCCCTGAAGAGCACTTGCGCACATGACGTTCATCCTCTCCCACCAGGTGCTTGACGACATCCTCCAGAAGCACCGCATCAAGTCCAACGACCTCGCGGCCATCGACCGCCTGTTCGGCGGCGCCGACGGCTACTACTGGTACCACACGCTGCGCCACATGTGCCCGAAGAAGGAAGTGATGGTGTGGAACGGCCAGGAGGACATGCGCGCCGCAATCCAGGGCCACGAGAACGAGACCGCGGCGGAAGACGAAGTGAAGCCGCAGCAGCTGAAGGACGAGCACCTGGCCGCGATCGCCGGCCACCTGAAGCTGGCGGGCTGACGCCGGGGTCGGCTGGCCGTCGAACCCGGCCTGCGATCCTCACCGGCGCGCGAGCAGGCGCAGAGGGTTGAAGCCGGTCACCAGCGCACACGCGGCGAGCACCAGCGCCACGCCCGGCACCATGCCCGCCGTGACGGGCTCCCCGAGGAACAGCGCGCCCCAGCTCACGCCGAACATCGGGATCATG
>JAJNBO010000289.1 GCA_021156245.1 Ramlibacter sp.
GGCCAGCCCCACGAAATCCGGGTTCGCGAGTTCCGTGCCCGCGCCCTCGACGCGCTGCGGGTACTCGCGCTCCTGGTGCATGCGGATGGTGCCGTACATACCGTTGTTCAGCAGCACGATGATCGACTTCGCGCCGCATTGCGCGGCCGTCGCGAGCTCCTGCCCGTTCATGAGGAAGTCGCCATCGCCGGCCATCGTCAGCGCGACGCGGCCGGAGACGATGTTGGCCGCGATGCCGGCCGGCACGCCGTAGCCCATCGCACCCGAGGTCGGGGCCAGCTGCGTCTTGTGCCCCTTCACCAGCCCGTGATGCTTGAAGAAGCGGTGGGTCCAGGAAGCGAAATTGCCGGCGCCGTTGGTGACGAGCGCATCCGCGGGCAAGCGCTTCTGCAGGACGGCCACGATGGCGGCCATGTCGACGGCGCCTGGCAGCTTCTGCGGCTCCAGGTTCGCCAGGTAATCCGCGTTGGCGCCCTCCGCCCAGCCGCTGCCCCACGGCACCTCCGGCGGGGCCGTCAGCACCTCCAGCGACCGCGCGGCGGCGTTCATCGTGGCGTTGATCGCGAGGTCCGCCTGGTACACGCGGTTCAGCTCCTCGGCGCTGGCGTGGATGTGCACCAGCTTCTGCGCCGGCTTCGGCGGCTTCAGCAGCGTGTAGCCGCCGGTGGTCATCTCGCCCAGTCGCGGTCCGATGGCGATGACGAGGTCGCTCTCCCTGACCCGCGCCGCGAGCTTCGGATTGATGCCGATGCCGACGTCGCCCGCGTACAGCGGATGGTGGTTGTCGAAGGTGTCCTGGAAGCGGAACGCGTTGCCGACGGGCAGCTTCCAGTTCTCGGCAAAGCGCTGCAGGGCCTGGGCGGACTGCGGCGTCCAGCCTCCCCCGCCGGCGATCACGAACGGCCTCTTCGCGGCCAGCAGCATCTCGCGCAGGGTGCGCAGCGCGCCCGGGTCGCTCCACGCTTCGACCGCCTCCACCTTGGCCACCGGGCGTGCCGAGGTCGCCTTTGTCAGCATGTCCTCGGGCAGCACCAGCACCACCGGGCCGGGACGTCCGTTCATGGCGGTTGCGAAGGCGCGCGCGACGTATTCGGGGATGCGGTCGGGCTCGTCGATGCGCTCCACGCGCTTGGCCATGCCCTTGGTGCTGGGCCCGAAGAAGGCGCCGTAGTCCACCTCCTGGAAGGCTTCGCGGTCGCGCTGGTCGCTGGCGACGTCGCCGACGAACAGCACCATGGGCGTGGAGTCCTGGAAGGCGGTGTGCACGCCGATCGACGCGTTGGTGGCGCCGGGTCCGCGGGTGACGAAGCAGACCCCCGGGCGGTTGGTCATCTTGCCCACCGCTTCGGCCATGTACGCCGCCCCGCCTTCCTGCCGGTTGATGACGAAGCGGATCTGCTCGCGGTACTTGTGGAAGCCATCGAGCACCGCGAGGTAGCTCTCTCCCGGGACACCGAAGGCGTGCGTCACGCCCTGGGCCACGAGGCATTCGACGATCAGGTGGCCGGCGAGTTGCGTATCCTGCGACATGGTGCTTGACTTGATTAACTGTTTGGTGAATTATTGGCCATGGCCAAAGACCAGAGCGGCGCCGGCGAGGAGCGGCTGCGCGATGCCGACCGCTCGCAGAGCACCATCCTAGCAGCGGCCCGCGACGAGTTCGCCGAGTACGGGCTGGGGGGCGCGCGCGTCGATCGCATCGCCGAGCGCGCAGGCCTGAACAAGCGCCTGATCTACTACTACTTCGCCGACAAGGAGCAGTTGTTCCAGGCGGTGCTGGAGCAGGCGTACCGCGACATCCGCACCGAGGAAGCGAACCTGCACCTGGCGGAACTCGACCCGGCGACCGCCGTCCGCCGCCTCGTCGAATTCACCTGGGACTACTTCCTCGCGCATCCCGAGTTCCTCACCTTGCTGAACAGCGCCAACCTGCACAAGGCGCGGCATCTCGCGGAGTCGGACCGCGCGCGCCAGCTGAATTCGCCGCTGATCGAGTCGCTGGCCATCGTGCTGGAGCGCGGTCGGCGGGACGGCATCTTCCGCGGCGGCGTCGACCCGGTGCAGCTCTACGTGTCCATCGCCGGCCTCGCGTATTTCTATCTCTCCAACAGCCACACGCTGTCCGCCGTGTTCGGCCGCGACCTGCTCTCGCCCAAGGCGCGCAGCGAGCGGCTGTCGCACATGACGGACGTGATCCTCGGCTACCTCTTCCTGCACGAGTAGCCACCGCAGCGCGACGGAAGGCGGGGACTTGCCATCGCGAACGTGCGCCCTATAATTCACCAGTCAGTGAATTGACGCCACCACTCCAGGAGCAGAGACAAGCCATGACGATCACCCGCCGCACCCTCGTTGCCGCCCTCACCGCCGCCGCAGCCGCAGTCCCCTTCGCCGCTTCGGCGCAGGCCGGCTACCCCAACAAGCCCATCAAGGTGATCGTGCCCTTCGCGGCTGGCAGCACCACGGACATCATCGCGCGCGCCATCTCCGACAAGATGGGCCAGAGCATGGGCCAGACCCTGGTGGTCGAAAACCGCGGCGGCGCCAGCGGCACCATCGGCCAGGCCGCGGTGGCCACGGCCGCGCCGGACGGCTACACGATCATGATCCACTCGTCGTCGCATACGGTGAGCCCGCACACCTTCGCCAAGCTGCCGTTCGACACGCTGGCCGACTTCGTGCCCGTCACGCCGATATCCTCCACGCCGAACGTGCTGGTGATCTCGCCAACGAAGAACATCAAGACGCTGCAGGAGCTGCTGGCGTATGGCCGCGCCAACCCGGGCAAGCTGAATTTCGCTTCCGCCGGCCAGGGCAGCGCCACCCACCTGAACGCCGAGAAGTTCAAGCTCGCCGCCAAGCTCGAAGCCGTCAACGTGCCGTTCAAGGGCTCCGCCGAAGCGGTGACCGAGGTGATGTCCGGCCGCGTCGACTACTACTTCTCGCCGATCGCGCCCGTCATCGGCCAGATCCGCAATGGCCAGCTGCTGCCGCTGGCCGTGGGTTCGCCCAAGCGCGCCGCCGCGCTGCCCAACGTGCCCACCACCGCCGAAGCCGGCGTCCCTGGATCGGAGTTCAACTTCTGGATCGGCATGTTCGCGCCGAAGGGCACGCCTGCCGCCATCGTCAATCGCCTGCAGGACGAAGTCGTCAAGGCGCTGGCCACGCCGGAAGTCAAGGAGCGCTTCACCACCCTGGGCGCCGACGCCTGGACGCTGGAGCCGGCGCAGTTCGACGCGTACATCCGCGAAGAGGTCAAGAGCAATGCCGCGCTGGTCAAGGCCGCCGGCCTGGAAGTGAAGTAAGCAGTACGAGGAAACCATGCCCACGCAACGTCTCGGAATCATCATGCACGGCGTCACGGGACGCATGGGCATGAACCAGCACCTGATCCGCTCCATCGTGGCGATCCGCAACCAGGGCGGCGTCACGCTCTCCAACGGCGACAAGGTGATGCCGGACCCGATCCTGATCGGCCGCAACGCCGAGAAGATCCAGGCGTTGGCCAAGGCGCACAACATCGCGCGCTGGGGCACGGACCTCGATGCCGCGCTGGCGAACCCGGAAGACACCGTCTTCTTCGACGCCGGCACCACGCAGATGCGCCCCACGCTGCTGGCCAAGGCGCTGCGCGCGCGCAAGCACGTGTACTGCGAAAAGCCCATCGCCACCACGCTGGGCGAAGCCGTCGAGATCGCCAAGATGGCCGAGAAGTCGGGCATGAAGCATGGCGCCGTGCAGGACAAGTTGTTCCTGCCCGGCCTGCGCAAGCTGGACATGCTGCGCCGCGCAGGCTTCTTCGGCCGCATGCTGTCGCTGCGCCTGGAGTTCGGCTACTGGGTGTTCGAAGGCGACCTGCAGCCGATCCAGCGCCCCAGCTGGAACTACCGTTCCGAGGACGGCGGCGGGATGATCCTGGACATGATGTGCCACTGGCGCTACGTGCTGGACAACCTGTTCGGCGAAGTCAAGTCCATCACCTGCCTGGGCGCCACCCACATCCCGCAACGCTGGGACGAAGAAGGCAAGCCCTACCAGGCGACGGCCGACGACGCAGCCTATGCGATTGCCGAACTGGTGGGCCACAACGGCGAGCCGGTGGTCGCGCAGCTGAACATGTCGTGGGCCACCCGCGTCAACCGCGAAGACCTGGTGACCTTCCACGTCGACGGCACGCATGGCTCCGCGGTCGCGACGCTGACGGAGTGCAAGGCCCAGAGCCGCGTGAACACGCCGCGACCGGTGTGGAACCCGGACGTGAAGAACACGATGAACTTCAGCGAGCAGTGGCAGGAAGTGCCCGACACGCAGGTCTACGACAACGGCTTCAAGATCCAGTGGGAAGC
>JAJNBO010000290.1 GCA_021156245.1 Ramlibacter sp.
GATGACGCTCACGGCGCTGTGGCGGGCCACCTGGGGCCGCAAGTCCTTCCTGGAAGTGTTGGAGGGGTTCGCGCCCGCAGTGCCGGTCGGCCTCTTCTCCAGCGAGGAAGTCCACCTCCGGCTGCAGAAGCTGTTCTCGCGCCGCGGCCGCAGCAACGACTTCCGTGCGCTGCGCTCGCGGCTGCGCCTGGTGGCCACGTCGCTGGACAGCGCCGAGACCGTGGCCTTCGGTGCACCGGGATGGGACCATGTTCCCATCTCGCGTGCCGTACAGGCGAGTTGCGCCCTGCCCGGCCTGTTCCCCCCGGTGGAGATCGACGGCCGGATGTTCGTCGACGGCGCACTGACCAAGACCATGCATGCCTCCCTGGCGCTGGACGCCGGCGTGGACCTGATGCTGTGCATCAATCCGCTGGTGCCCTTCACCCGGACCGGCCTGGCGGGCGGAGGCTTGCCGGCGGTCCTGAGCCAGACCTTCCGCACGCTGATCCATTCCCGCCTGCGCCTGGCCATGAAGCAGTACGAGACCGCGTATCCGCAGACCGACATCGTGCTGATCGAGCCGCACGGCGCCGACGTGGAGATCTTGCGCGCCAACATCTTCAGTTACGGCCAGCGCCGGCACCTCGCCGAGCACGCCTACCAGCAAACCCGCGCGTGGCTGCGCGTGGAGCAGGCTCGGCTCGGCCCCCTGTTCGCGCGCCACGGGGTCGCACTGCGGACGGACGCCTTGCGCGACGACGGCCGCCGGCTGGTGAGCGCGCCCGTGCGTCCGAAGCGGCTCGGCGCGGCATTGGGCCGGCTGCACGCGGTGCTGGACGACCTCGACGCCGCCGTGCGCCCCGCCTGACCATGGCCAGGAAAGCTCCGCGCCGCACCGCCGAACGCATCCTCGAGGTCACGCTGGACCTGTTCAACCGCTTCGGCGAGCCGAACGTGTCCACCACGCTGATCTCCGCGGAGCTGAACATCAGCCCGGGCAACCTGTACTACCACTACCCGGCGAAGGACGAGTTGATCAACTCGCTCTTCGACCGCTACGAGGCGGGGCTCTCGGAATTGCTGAACGCGGCCGACGGCGTGCGCGACGTGGAGGACGCCTGGTTCTTCCTGCACACGCTGTTCGAGCTGATCTGGCAATACCGCTTCCTGTACCGCGACCTGAACGACCTGCTGTCGAAGAACCGCCGGCTGGAAACGCACTTCCAGGGCGTGCTGAAGGACAAGCGCCGCGCCGTGCGTGCGATGCTGGACGGCATGAGCCGCACGGGCGCGGTGCGCATCGACACGCGGGAGGTCGAGCCCACCGCCACCAGCATGGTGGTGGTGCTCACGTACTGGTTGAGCTACGAATACGTCCGCGACCCGCGCCACGCGCTCGAACCCGAGGCGGCGCAGCAGGCCTTGCTGCGCGGAGCACACCACGTGCTCCATCTGCTGGTACCCTATCTGGAACCCGCGCAGCGTTCCCACCTGCTGCAGTTGGCCGGCGCCTATGGCGGCGGCAGCGCGCCAGGCGCGTGACGGATCACGGGCGCAAGCCTGGGGAGACAAGGACACATGCCGAAGTGGACGGCTTTTCCGTATGCCGGCGCGTTCCAGCACGACGCGAAAAGCGTCGCGCGTGACTGGGCGAGCCTGCATGCCGGCGACGCCGAGCCGCTGCCCGCCGACCCGGCCCTCCTGCACGCGTGGGTGCTCTTCCACAACGGCGCTTTCCAGGAAGCAGTGGAAGCCGGGCTGAAGGCCGGCCCCGCGGGCGCCACGCTGGTGAACAAGGCCACCTGCATCTATGCCAACTACCTCGAGAAGCGCGAAAAGACGCGGCTCGACCTGTTGCTCGAGGCGGCGCAGCGCGCCGAACAGCAGGCCGCGGCGGACGCCGGCAACCCGAACGCCTGGTACTGGCAGGCCTACGCGCTGGGCCGCTACAGCCAGGGCATCAGCGTCGCGAAGGCGCTCGCGCAAGGACTGGGCAGCAAGGTCAAGGAAGCGCTGGAGCGCACCATCCAGCTGCAGCCGCGGCATGCGGATGCGCACGCGGCGCTCGGCGCGTTCCATGCCGAGGTGATCGACAAGGTGGGCACCCTGATCGGCGGGATGACCTATGGCGCCAAGAAGGAAACCGGGCTGGCCATGTTCCAGGAAGCGCTGAAGATCAACCCGGCCTCGCCCATCGCACTGATCGAGTACGCCAACGGACTGGTGATGCTGGAAGGCGACCGCAAGGAGAAGGAAGCCACCCGCCTGTACGAAAAGGCGGCGGCCATGCAGCCGCGGGACGCGAAGGAGCGGCTGGAGGTGGAGCTGGCGCGGGTGGAGCTGGCGGCGTAGGCCGGCCTACGGGCATTGCCGCCGTGCGACTACAGCCAGGAGACAGCTGGGCCGCAAGAATCGCCACCATGAACATCTTCCAGGCCCTGCTGGTCAGCCACCAGACCCAGCGCGAACTGTCCGCCCGACTCCTCGAAAGCAAGCAGGCGAGCGACGAGAGCCGCCACCTGTTCGAGGAGCTGAAAAGCGAACTCGCCGCGCACGAGACCGCGGAGGAGCGCTGCTTCTACGTTCCCCTGATGCAGCACGACGAGTCCGTCGACCTGTCGCGCCATGCCATCGCCGAACACCACGAGATGGACGAGATGGTCGAACACCTCGAGGAACTGGATCCCCACGCGGTGGAATGGTCGGTCTGCTGCCAGGAGCTGTGCGACAAGATCGAGCACCACTTGAAGGAGGAAGAGGAGAAGTTCTTCCCCCAGGCCGGTGAAGTGCTCAGCGAAGAGCAGAAACAGCAGCTGGCGGTCGACTACGAAGCCGAGTTCACCGCCTTGCGCATCAAGCAGGAAGCCTGATCTCCTCATCGCCCCAGGGGAGCATGAGGGTCACCAGCGACAGCCGAGCGAACTCCGGCTCGAAGTGGTCGATGATCTGCTGCGGGTCGTCGCAGCGCGCGTTGTCGGTGATGACGCCGAACTGCACGTTGCCGCCATAGCTGAGGATCGACACGCCCAGGCCGATATCGCCGGACTGCGGCACCCAGAACATCACCTGCTCCAGCGTCGAGCCGACGAACTTGAGCTTCTCGCGCGGGCCGGGCACGTTGGTCATCACCGCCGTCGTCTTGCGGCCGAAGATGCCCATGATCGCGTCCTGCGCCGGCTTCACCAGCAATCCCGCCACGGCGAGCAGCGCGAAGGCCAGGAGCGGCTGCGTGCTGCCCTTCAGTTCGCGCATGCGCCGGCGCACCTCGTAGACCCGCTCGATGGGGTTGGCGACGCCCACCGGCAGCACCAGCGGGACCAGCCCGAAGTGGTTGCCCAGGCGATGCGCCTGCTGCGGCGGCCGCAGGTTCACCGGAATCATGGCGCGGATCTCCACGCCCCGGACATCATCGCCCTGCACCTGCAGGTACTGTCCGATCGCGCCGGCCACGCAGCTCAGGAGCACGTCGTTGATCGAGCAGTTCAGCGCCTTGCCGATCGCGCGCACCTCGTCCAGCGGCAGCGGCGGGCACCATGCGACGCACTTGGCGCGACCCGGCTTGCCCTTCAAGCGCGTCGGCGAGTCGTCCGGCATCATCAGCAGGGACGCCGCGTCGCCCAGCAACTGCATCGCGCCCTGCGCCAGGTCCATGGAGCCCGCCAGGCCCCTGTGCGGCTGCATCAGCAGCCCCAGCGACTTCGCCGCGCCGTCGCCGGCGGCCTCCAGCGCCTTCATGGCGACGCCGGCCAGCGGCTTGACCAGCCCGTCCACCAGCCAGTCCTCGCTGCCTTCCGCCGCGGCCTTGCGCGCGCGCTTCGGTGGCGGGGCGCCGCCGTCCACCAGCGACATCGTGACGCCGATCAGCGCGATGCCGTCGGCGATGCAGTGGTGGATGCGGATGATCAGCGCGCTGCCGCCGTCGTAGTGTTCCACGAGGTGCATCTGCCACAGCGGCCGGCCGCGATCCAGCGGCTGCATGGCCAGCTCGCCGATGCGCTTTTGCAGCGCCGCCTGCGGCTCGACACCCTTGCGGCGCGGCAGCTTCTCGGGGACCACGTGCTCGCGGATGTCGACGTCGTGATCCACCCAGCGGGCGCCGCCGCCCTCCTCCTCCACGCGCTGGCGAAACCGGTCGTAGGGCAGCAGCCGCTCGGTGACGCGCCCGCGCAGCGCCGCCAGCCCGATGCCGGGGCGCAGGGTCCACACGCCGAGGATCATCATCAGGTTGCTGTCGCAATCCATGCGCAGCCACGCCGTGTCCACTTTGGACATGCTTTCGCTGGCCTGCTTCATCGCGCCGCCTCCTCGTCGTTTTGGGTCCGCATCCCTATTCTGGGGTGCGGCGGCACTTTAAGATAGC
>JAJNBO010000291.1 GCA_021156245.1 Ramlibacter sp.
CACGGGATAGCTCTTCACGCCCAGCTTGGGCGGGATCACCTCCTGCCCCGGGATCTGGATGCACTTGCCGGTGGGGTCGAACTTCAGGCCGTGGTACATGCAGCGCACGCAGTCGCCCTCGCGGCGGCCCAGATGCAGCGGCACGCCGCGGTGGCAGCAGCGGTCCTGCAGCGCGACGACCTTGCCCGATTCCGACTTGTACAGCAGCACCGCCTCTTCGAGGATCGTGCGCGGAAGCATCTTGCCGTCCAGGAGCTCGTGGTCCCAAGCGGCGACGTACCAGCAGTTCTTGAGGAACATGGTGCTCTCCCGGTTTCGGTGATCGTATGCCGTCTTCGGCGGTCTTACGGCGCCAGTTTCCGCAGCGCACTCTGCACGGCGTCCGCACCGTCCGCCTCGATGTCGGGGGTGACGCCGATGGCATGGATCGGCTTGCCGTTGGGGGTCACCCACAAGGCCGTCGTCACCTTCAGGCCTTCCGTCGCGTTCAACGGGCGGACTGTCTGGATGCTGCCGCGGCCATAGGTCGTTCGGCCGACCACGACTGCGCGCCGGTGGTCCTGCAGCGCTGCCGCGACGATTTCCGCTCCGGATGCCGTGCCCTTGTCGACCAGCACCGCGACGGGCACCGTCTTCAGCTCGGGGGGCAGCCCCGCCAGCGGGTCGGGGCCGGCGCGACGCTGGTAGAACTCCTTGCCGGCCCGATAGACGAAGTTCGCTTCCGGCAAGCGCCCCGTGGTCCGCAGGACGGTCGCGTTCTCCGGCAGGAACATTGCGGAGATGGCGATCGCGATGTCCAGCAGTCCGCCCGGGCATCCTCGAAGGTCCAGCAACACCGCCCGGGGTGCTTCAGCTTGGAATTCCTGCCGCAGCAGGTCGACCGTGTCGCGGACGGTGCTCTCTTGAAAGCGGGGGACGGCCAGCATCAGCACGCCCGGCGCCGGCCGGTTGGCGGTGGCCCGCCCGCTGGCGACGGGGCGCCGCTCGATGGTGAAGGTCTCGGCCGTGAGGGTGGACTCCCTGAAAACGGTCATCGACACCTTGGAACCGGCGGGTCCACGCAGCATCCGCGTGACTTGGTGGAGTTGCAGCTCGCCCACGGACTTGCCGTCGACGACATGGAGCACGTCACCCAGCCGAACGCCGGCTTCCCACGCTGGCGCTGCGCTGATGGGCGCGAGCACCATCTGCCCATTGCGCGACCGGATCTCCAGCCCCACCGACGCCTCCTCGGCCCGGCGCCCTTCGCGGAACACCTTGAAGTCGTCGGCGTCGTAGAACTCGCCCGCGTCCGGATCCGCCGCGCGGACCATGCCTCGAATGGCGTGGCGGATCAGCTCGGGGCCGTCCAGGGCCGTGACGTGGTCGGACATCAACATCTGGTAGGTCGCAGCGAAGCTCCGGAGTTGCTCCTGCGGCAGCGGCTCACGCGCCGGTGTGTTCTGCGCCATCGCGGGATGGACGATGAGCGCCGAGATCGTAAGCACGCCGAAGGCGAAGTGCCTTTTCATCTTGCTGTCCCTCCGGCTCGCCGGCGCGCGAACTCCACGTACCACTCCAGGCAGTGCGGATTCGCCATGGCATCGCGGTTCACGACCTTCTCGATGGGCTGGCCCAGCAGCAGCTTCTTAATCGGCAGCTCCTGCTTCTTGCCGGACAGCGTGCGCGGGATTTCCGGCACGTGCACCATTTCGTCCGGCACGAAGCGCGGGCTCAAGGCCGTGCGGATGGCGCCGGCGAGCTTCGACTTCATCGCGTCATCGAGCTGCAGCCCCGGCCGCAGCACCACGAACAAGGGCATGTAGCTTTCGCGCCCGAGGTATTCGAGATCCACCACCATCGAGTCCAGCACCTCCGGCAAGGCCTCGACGGCGCTGTACAGCTCGCTGGTGCCCATGCGCAGGCCATGGCGGTTGATGGTGGCGTCGCTGCGCCCGTAGATGATGCAGCCACCCTCGGGCGTGATCTTGAGCCAGTCGCCGTGCCGCCATACGCCCGGGTACATGTCGAAGTAGCTGGAGAGATAGCGCTTCTGGCCTTCGTCGTTCCAGAAGTAGAGGGGCATCGAGGGGATCGGCTTGGTGCAGACCAGCTCGCCGACTTCGCCGATCACCGGCTGGCCCTGTTCGTTCCAGGCCTCCACCGAACTTCCCAGTTCGCGGCACTGCATCTGCCCGGGGACCTGCGGCAATTCGCGGTTGCCGCCGATGAAGGCGCCTGCGAAATCCGTGCCGCCCGAAATGTTGCACCACCAGATGTCGGGAACCCCCAGCTTCTGGAACTGCTGCGTGCCCCAGCGTTGCGCGTCTTCGGACAGCGGCGAGCCGGTCGTGCCGAGCGCCCGCACCGCCTTCAACCGGGGCAGCTTGGAGAGGTCGACGCCCGCCTTCATGCAGTTGGCGAAGAACGCGGCGCCGGCGCCGAAGAAGGTGACGCCCAATTCGGCGGCGAAGCGCCAGAGCACCGACCAGTCCGGGTTGTCCTTGCTGCCGCCGGGATTGCCGTCGTAGATGCAGCAGGTGGTGCCGCTGAGCAGGCCGGCGAGTTGCGCGTTCCACATCACCCACCCGGTGGAGCTGTACCAGTGGTAGCGCTCGCCCCAGCTGTTGGGGTCGTAGCTGCAACCCACGTCATTGTGCAGCCCGCCCGCGCCCAGCATCACCAGCAGGATGCCGCCGTGGCCGTGCACGATCGGCTTGGGCAGGCCGGTGGTTCCGCTGGAATACACGATCCACAAGGGATGGTCGAAGGGCAGCCACATCGGCTCGAATGCGTCGACCTCGGGGCCGCTCCGCGCGATGGCTGCGGACCAGTCGGTGGACGGCGGCAGCGACGACGCGTCGACGCCGAGGTTGCGATGGACCAGGACGTGGCTCACGCTGGGCAGCGCCGCCTTGAGCTCCGACACCACCTGCGTGCGATCGAAGGCCTTGCCGCCGTAGCGCACCCCATCGCAGGCGATCAGCATCTTCGGCTCGATCTGCTTGAAGCGGTCCAGCACCGCGTTCGTGCCCATGTCGGGCGCGCAGATGCTCCACACGCCGCCGGCGCTGACCACCGCGAGGAACGCGACCATTGCCTCGGGCACGTTGGGCAGGTAGGCCGCCACGCGGTCGCCCGGCTGCAGGCCCTGGGCTTTCAGGTGGAGTGCGAGCGAGGCGACCTGTCGCCGCAACTCCGGCCAGGACAGCTCGCGATGCTCGCCCGCTTCGTTGCGGCTGATGATGGCCGGAAAGCCCGCCGCGTGGGCGGGCGCGACATGGCGAAAGACCTGGTGCGCGTAGTTGACCTGCGCGCCCTCGAACCAGCGCGCGCCCGGCATCGCCTCGTGCGCCAGCACCTGCCGGTGGGGCGTGGGCGACTGCAGGTCGTAGTAGTCCCAGATGCTCTGCCAGAAGGCGGACAGGTCGCGCACCGACCATTCCCACAGCGACTGGTACTCGGGGAAGGCCAGGCCGTGCTTTGCTTGCAGCCACTGCTGGTAACGGCGGATCTGGGGAACATACGGTACGGCGCTCATGCGAGGCAGATTAGCACTGCCTCGCTCGCGCAAGCACCGTGGTTCCCCGCGTCAGCGCGCCGCTGCCACCCTCGCGAGGAAGGCCGCCACCGCGAGCAGGCGGGCATCGTCGCCGTAGGCTCCGATCGCCTGCACGCCCAGTGGCAGGCCCTTGGGGCCGCGGGTCACCGGGAAGGACACGCAAGGCAGGTGCAACAGGCTCCACAGCGCGCCAAAGCGCGGCGAGCCCGAATCGGCGATGCCGAAGTCGGCTTCACCCTGTGCCGGCGGATACAGCAGTGCGTCCACGCCTTCGAACAGGGATCGCACCTGCCCGCGCGCTTCGGCCGCGCGCCGACGCATCGCCAGGTACTCCGCCGGCGTGATGCCGATGCCGCCTTCCAGCCGCTTGTGCAGCCGCTCCGACAACAGGTCCCAGGCGTGCAGGCGTTCGTGCGCCAGCGACTGGCGCGCCTCGAAGGCGAACAGCCGCGCCTGCAGGTCGTAGAGGTCCTCGATGTGCGTGGGCAGCGTCACGCGCTGCACGTGCGCGCCTTGCCGCTCGGCGTCCGCGGCCAAGCGCTCCACGGCGTCCACCATCTCCGGCTTCGCGTGGTCCCACTGCCTCGAGTGGCACACGGCGACGCGGGGACGCAGGTCCTCGCCTGCCGCGAGCGGCACGCCTTGCATGCCGAAGGCGAAGAAGGCGGCATCCTCTACCGTGCGGGTCAGCAGGCCGATCGTGTCCTGGGTCGGGCTGAGTTGCTTGAGGCCGGCGGTGCCGATGAAGCCGAAGGTCGGCTTGTAGCCCACCACGCCGCAGTACGACGCGGGCCGCACG
>JAJNBO010000008.1 GCA_021156245.1 Ramlibacter sp.
GCTGCACAACGCGCAGGCGAACGTCGCCGTTGGGGACGAGGTGGACGTGATGATGTTCGAGGGCGGGATCTGAGCTCCGCGGATCGCCTCAAGCGGATGCTGGTGGGAACCGCCCTGGAGCCCCTGGCCAGGAAAGTCCACGCCGCATTCACGGGGGCCAGCGCGGGCGCCTCGCAGGCGGCGGAGAAGAGCCGCAACTACGACCTGCAGACGCTGCAGGTGATGCAGCGGGTGCTGGGCGAGGACTCGAACTGCGTCGACGTCGGTTGCCACGAGGGCAGCATGCTCCAGGAGATGCTGCGTTTCGCGCCTCGCGGCCAGCACTTCGCCTTCGAGCCGATTCCCGCGCTGTATTCGGGACTGCAGGAGAAGTTCGGCCACCTGCCGAATGTCCACCTCCACGACTGCGCCTTGAGCGACACCGCCGGCGCCACGACGTTCCAGCACGTGGTCAGCAACCCCGCCTACAGCGGCTTGCGCCGCAGGAGGTATGACCGCGCCCACGAGCAGGTGGAGGAGATCCGGGTGGAGACCCGGCTGCTGGATACGTTGCTTCCGGCAGACCTGCCGGTGCGGTTCATCAAGGTGGATGTCGAGGGCGCCGAGCTCCAGGTCCTCCAGGGCGCCGCCGAGACGATCCGCAAGCACCGCCCCGTCATCGTCTTCGAGCACGGTCTCGGCGGGGCGGACTACTACGCCACCCGTCCCGAGCAGGTCCACGACCTGCTGGCGGCGCGATGCGGACTGCGCCTGTTCGTCATGGCCGACTGGCTGCAGGACGCAGACCGTTCGCTGGGGCGGGAAGCGTTCTGCACGAAGTTCTCCACCGGCAGCGACTACTACTACATGGCCGCGGCCTGAGTGGACGCCCAGGATCCGGATTCGCGCCCGCGCGGGAGTGACCGCGCGGGCGCGCGGTCACTTGGCCACCAGGTCGTCGTGATGCGGCACCGGCGTCTCCTTGGCGGTCGCCGTGTTGGCGCCCGGCACCTTGGCCCGCGCGAACACCGAATACATGGTCGGCACCACGAAGATCGTGAGCAGCGTGCCCAGCGACATGCCGCCCACGATCACCCAGCCGATCTGCTGGCGGCTTTCGGCGCCGGCGCCGCTCGCCAGCGCCAGCGGCAACGCACCCAGCACCATGGCGCCGGTCGTCATCAGGATCGGGCGCAGGCGCTGCGACGCCGCCTTGACGATGGCGTCCACGGTGTCCAGCCCGTGCTCGCGCAGCTGGTTGGTGAACTCGACGATCAGGATGCCGTGCTTGGTGATCAGGCCCACCAGGGTGATCAGGCCGATCTGCGAGTACACGTTCAGGGAGCCCCCGGACCATTTCAGCGCCAGCAGCGCCCCGATCATGGACAGCGGAACCGCCAGCATGATCACCAGCGGGTCCACGAAGCTCTCGAACTGGGCGGCCAGCACCAGGAAGATGAACACCAGCGCCAGCACGAAGACGATGGCCAGCGCGCCCTGCGAGTTGCGGAACTCGCGCGACGTGCCGTTCAGGTCGGTCGTGTAGCCCGGCTTGAGCACCCGCTTGGCCGACGCGTCCATGTACGCCAGCGCCTCGCCGAGCGAGTAATCGGGCGACAGGTTCGCCGAGATCGTGGCGGAGCGCCGCTGGCCGAAGTGGTTCAGCTCGCGCGGGCTGACGTTCTCGTTGATCTTCACCAGCGCCGACAAGGGAACCACCGTGTCGTTGCGGCCGCGCACGTAGATGCCGTCGATGTCTTCGGGCGTGGTGCGGCCCGAGGACTGGATCTGCACGATCACGTCGTACTGCTCCGCGTCGCGCTTGTAGCGGGTGACGTTGCGGCCGCCCAGCATCGTCTCGATCGCGCGCGCCACGGCATCCACGGGCACGCCCAGATCCGCGGCCTTGGTGCGGTCGATGTCCAGGCGCAGCTCCGGCTTGTTCAGGCGCAGGTCCACGTCGGGCTGGAGGATGCCGGGCTGCTTCGCCATCTCGTCCAGCATCTGGCGCACCACGAGGTTGAGGTTCTCGTAACTGTCCGACGTCTGGATCACGAAGTTGATCGGGCGGTCCCGGAAGCCCTGGCCCAGGGAGGGCGGCGTGATGGGGAACGCGTTGACGCCGGGCAGCGCCGCCATCTTGGGGCCGAGCTCGCGGGCCAGGTCGATGGTGCTGCGCTTGCGCTCTTCCCAGTCCACCGTCCGGTAGGTCACGTTGCCCTGCGACACGGACGGGTTGCCCACGTTGGCGAAGATGCGGTCGAACTCCGGGTACTGCTGCCCGATCCGCTCGAGCTCTCGCGCATAGCGGTTGGTGTACGCCAGCGTCGAGCCGTCCGGCGCCGTGATGTTCGAGGAGATCACGCCCCGGTCCTCGATGGGCGACAGCTCCGAACGCATGCTCGGGTAGACGAAGGAGATGGCGATGGCGCTCAGCACCATGCCGGCGATGACGATCCAGCGCGCCTGCAGCAGGATGCGCCGGGCCCGCACGCCCGCGCCGCGTTCGCCCGCCCGCGGCTTGTAGCCCGTGCCGATGATCCAGCGCAGCAGCCGGCCGTAGCCGTCGGACATGCGCGTGAGCGCGCTCTCCATGGTGCGGTCGAACCAGTTCGGCTTGGGATTGTGGCGCAGCAGCTTCGAGCACATCATCGGCGTGAGCGTCAGCGCCACGAAGCCAGAGACCACCACCGCACCGGCCAGCGCCAAGGCGAATTCAATGAAGAGCCGGCCGGTGCGGCCGGGCGTGAAGGCCAGCGGCGCGTACACGGCCACCAGCGTCAGCGTCATCGTGATCACCGCGAAGCCGATTTCCCGCGCGCCCTTGATGGCCGCGGAGAACGGATCCAGCCCTTCCTCGATGTGCCGGAAGATGTTCTCCAGCATCACGATGGCGTCGTCCACCACCAGGCCGATCGCCAGCACCAGCGCCAGCAGCGTCAGCGTGTTGATGGAGAAGCCGGCCAGCGCCATCAGCCCGAAGGTACCGACGAGGCTGACGGGGATGGTGACGATGGGGATGATCGAGGCACGGAAGGTGCGCAGGAACACGAAGATCACCAGCGCCACCAGCAGCACCGCCTCGATGATGGTGCGGTAGACGTTCTTGATCGACCGGTCGATGAACACCGAGTTGTCGTTGGCGATGTCGATCACCACGTCTTCCGGCAGGTCCTGCTTGAGCTTCGGGATCATCTCGCGCACGCCGCGCGACAGGTCCAGCGGGTTGGCGGTGGCCTGGCGGATCACGCCGGCGGAGATCGCATCCCGGCCGTTCAGGCGCACGGCGCTGCGCTCGTCGGCCGCACCTTCCTCCACGCGGGCCACGTCGCGGATCTTCACCGGATAGCCGTTGACGCTCTTGATCGTGATGTCGGCGAACTGCTCCGGCCGCAGCAGGTCGGTCTGGGAGGTGACGCTGAACTCGCGCTGCGCGGACTCGATGCGGCCCCCCGGCAGCTCGAGGTTGCTGCGGCGGATCGCCTCCTCGACGTCCTGCGAGGCCAGGCGGTAGCCGGCGAGCTTCTGCGCGTCGAGCCACACGCGCATGGCGTACTTGCGCTCGCCGTAGATGCGCACGTCCGCCACGCCCGTCACGGTCTGCAGCCGCGGCTTGGCGATGCGGTTGACCATGTCGTTGATCTGCAGGCGCGACAGGGTGTCGCTGGAGAACGTGAGGAAGATGACCGGGAACGCGTCGGCCTCGACCTTGGCGATCACGGGCTCGTCGATCTCCTGCGGCAGGCGGTTGCGCACGCGGGCGGTGCGGTCGCGCACCTCGGCCGCGGCGGCGTCCGGGTCCTTCTCGAGCCGGAAGCGCACGGAGATCTGGCTCTGCTCGGCGCGGCTGATGGAGGTGATCACGTCGACGGCATCGATGCCGGCGATGGAGTCCTCCAGCGGCTTGGAGATCTGCGACTCGATCACCTCGGCGGAAGCGCCGGGGTAGCGGGTGCTGACGGTGACCACCGGTTCGTCGATCTTCGGGTACTCGCGAACGGACAGCCGGTCGAAGCTGACGATGCCGACCAGCACCACCAGCAGGGACAGCACGGTGGCGAACACCGGCCGGCGGATGGCGATCTCGGGCAACTGCATGGAATGCTCCTGCGGGCGGCGTCAGCCGCCCTGCACCGGCCGCGTGGCGGGTGCGCTGCGGCCGCCCGGCGCGCCGGAGGCGACCGAGCAGGGATTGCCGCGGGTGTTGTTGGCGACGATTTCGACCGGCGGGGAGGCCGGGGGTCCGCCCGCGGCCGTCGCAGCCGGCGCCTGGCCACCGCGCCCGGCGACATCCAGCACGCGCACCGGCATGCCGTCCTTCTGGATGCGCTGCTGCCCGGCGGTCACGACCACGTCGCCCGCCGCGAGCCCGCTCACGACCTCGACCTTGCCGAGTTGCCGCACGCCGACCTTCACCTCGACGCGTTGCGCGATGCGCGTGTCCTGATCCGGCCCGACCACCAGCTTGTAGACGAACTGGCGCCCGGCCTGCGGCACGATCGCCTCCTCGGGGATCATGCGGGCTTCCTCGCGCACGCCGAACACCGGGGTGACCCGGGCGAACATGCCGGGCCGCAGCTTCAGGTGCCGGTTGTCCACGCAGCCGCGCACGCCGACCGAGCGGCCGTTGGCGTCCACCAGCGGATCGATCGCCTGGATCACCGCGCTGAAGCGCTGACCTGGCAGCGCGTCGACGTCCATCAGCGCCGTCTGCCCCGGCTTCAGCTTCGTCTGGTAGCGCTCGGGCAGGCGGAAGTCGACGTAGAGCGCGTCGAGGTCCTCGATGTTCACGATGTCGGCGCCGTCCTTGAGGTAGTCGCCGACGTTGATGCTGCGGATGCCCGCGACGCCGTCGAAGGGCGCCACGATCTTCAGGCGCGCGAGCGTGGCGCGGGCCAGGGCCAGCTTGGCCTCGGCCACCTGGAGGTTGGCGGCGCTCTCGTCCACCGCGCGCTGGGCGATGAACTTCTCCTCGACCAGTTCCTGGTTGCGCTTGTGGTTGGCGCGCGCGATGGAGAGCTCCGCCTCGGCCTGCTTCACCTGCGCCATCGGCAGCTGGTCATCGAGCTGCACCAGCAGCTGGCCGCGGCGCACGCGGTCGGCGTCGCGGAAGTTGATCTGCGTCACGCGGCCGGACACCTCCGGACGGAGCACGACGCTCTGGCGGGAACGCAGGCTGCCCACCGCCTGGGCGTCGTCGGTGATGCGCAGGGTCTCGACCCGCGCCACTTCCACCGTCGGCGCGCGTGCGGCGCCACCGGCTGCACCCGCGCCAGGGCTTGCGCCGCCCTGGCCGCGGACGGGCTCCGCCGCGGCCGCCTGCTCGCCTGCCGCCTGCCGCGGCTGCTGGAGCCACCAGGCAGCTCCCGAAGCCGCCGCGATGCCGGCGACCGCGACGACGGTGTAGATGGACTTCGATCCCATGTATTGCTGATCCGTGGACAAGGCTGGTGCGCGCGAGCGCTCCTCGCCGGAGCCCGGCGAGAGTGAATTCCCCAATGTAACAGCAGGTGTAAGCCGAGAGCGCCGCGGCCCCCCTCCAGCGTGCGGCAAATACGCGACAGCCGCTCCTTTTTACCGGCTCTTTACTTCGCGCGCTGCACGCTTTCGACGCCCAGGTTGGCCAGGGCGTCCGCCCGCTCGTTCCCAGGGTCCCCGTTGTGCCCGCGCACCCAGCGCCAGTCCACCACGTGTCCGCCCTGCAGGAGCAGATCATCCAGCCGTCGCCACAGTTCCGCGTTCTTCACCGGCTGCTTGCTCGCCGTCTTCCAGCCCTTGGCCTTCCAGCCCGGGAGCCACTCGGTGATGCCCTTCAGCACGTACTGGCTGTCCAGGTACAGCGTGACGGCGCAGGGGCGTTTCAGGGCCTCCAGCGCACGGATGACCGCCATGAGCTCCATGCGGTTGTTGGTGGTGCTGGGCTCGCCGCCATACAGCTCCTTGCGGGTGTC
Organism: Ramlibacter sp.; assembly: GCA_021156245.1. GTDB lineage: Bacteria > Pseudomonadota > Gammaproteobacteria > Burkholderiales > Burkholderiaceae_C > Ramlibacter. The sequence continues at coordinate 5,931 of JAJNBO010000008.1, forward strand.
GCCGGCGCGCAGCAGCACGCCCCATCCCCCCGGCCCGGGGTTGCCCTTGCAGGCCCCGTCCGTATAGATCTCTACTTGATTCATTCGATGGTGGTGAGCTCGCGTGTATCGCGATGGGTGCGGTTGGTCACCGGCATGGGCGCGGAGGCGAGGCGCTTGGCCTTCTTCCATTTCGCGCCGATCAACTTGATCCCGCGCACGCGCTTGACGGCGACGATGAAATACACGGCGCCGAAGATCGGCCACCAGCGCTCGCCGAGCCCGTCCATCCAGGCATAGCGTTCCAGCCACTTCTCGCTGGCCATGGCCGGGCGCCAGCAGCCGAAGCTGCTGGTCTCCACCTCGAAGCCGAGGAGGCGCAGCCAGTCGCGCAGCCGCCAGTACCCGATGAACTCGCCCGCGTCCGGCAGGTACAGCTCGCCGAAACCGAGGCGCTGGTACACATGGGCGCGGCGCTGGCGCAGGCCCCACAGGCTGGCCGGGTTCAGGCAGCAGATCACGACCTTGCCCTCGGGCATCAGCACGCGCTCCACCTCGCGCAGCGTGGTGTGCGGATCGACGTTCAACTCCAGCGAGTGCGGCAGGACGACGAGGTCGAGGCTGTTCTCCTCGAAGGGGAGCGCCGCGTAGTCGGTCACGATGTCCGGCCGCACTTCGGAGGCGAGAGCCTCGGACTCGCGCAGCGCGAGCCACTTGTGCGGCATGCGGTTGGAAGCAAGCGTATCGAGCTCCGGCAGGCCCAGTTGCAGCGCGTGGTAGCCGAAGATGTCGCCCACCGCCCGATCGAATTCCGCCCGTTCCCATGCCAGCAGGTACCGGCCAGGCGGCGTTTCGAACCACTGCTGCATTCCTATAATCCGGTCGCTCATGAAGTTGATCCCGCTGTCCGCTTTCCAGGACAACTACCTATGGTTCCTCCACGACGGGCGGCGAGCGCTGGTCGTGGACCCTGGAGATGCCGGTCCGGTGCGCACCGCGCTCGACGAGGGCGGGCTGCAACTGGAGGCGATTCTAGTCACGCATCACCACCCGGACCACGTCGGCGGCGTCGATGCCTTGCGCGATGCGACGGGGGCGCGCGTGTTCGGTCCGGCGCGCGAGCGCATCCCGGAGCCGTTGCAACGGCTCTCCGAAGGCGACGCCATCGAGGTGCTGGGACTGCGCTTCGAGGTCCTCGACGTTCCGGGCCATACCGCCGGCCACATTGCCTACCACTGCGCCGACTTCGAAGGCGCGCCGCTCCTTTTCTGCGGCGACACGTTGTTTTCCGGCGGCTGCGGGCGCCTCTTCGAGGGCACCGCGGCGCAGATGCACGACTCCCTGGCCAAGCTGGCGGCCCTGCCCGGGAAAACCCGGGTGTGCTGCACGCATGAATACACCCTCGGAAACCTGAAATTTGCCACAGCTGTCGAGCCAGGCAATTCCAGGCTGATCCATTACCGGCAACAATGCGAGGAACGGCGCTCGCGCGGCGAGCCCACCCTGCCCTCCACCATCGCGCTGGAGCGGGAGGTGAATCCTTTCCTGCGCACCCGCGTTCCCGCGGTGGCGCAGGCTGCCCACGCGCGCGCCGCGGTGGACGAGTCAGACGAGGTCGCGGTGTTCGCTGCCTTGCGCCAATGGAAGAACGAGTTCAGATGATGAAGTACAGGCTGCTCGCCCTCACCGCCGTCCTGGTCCTGGCCGGTTGCGCCACCACCTCCGGACCCGAACAGAAGGAAGCCGCGGTCGAGACGCGCGAAAGCCAGCCGCCGCAGGCCAAGGCAGCGCCCCCGGCGGCCGTCATCCCCACCGGGCCGCTGTCGGCGATCCAGTCCTCCGAGGTCAGCTCGCAGCCGGTCGCCTCGCTGGAGCCTCCGCCGGACCTGTGGGGCCGCATCCGCAAGGGCTTCGCGATGCCGACCCTGGAAAGCGACCTCGTGCGGCGGCACGAGCAGTGGTATGCGACGCGCCCCGACTACCTGCAGCGCATGACGGACCGCTCGCGCAAGTACCTGTTCCACATCGTCGAGGAACTGGAGCGCCGCAACATGCCGATGGAACTGGCGCTGCTGCCCTTCATCGAGAGCGCGTTCAATCCGCAGGCCGTGTCCAGCGCGCGCGCGGCCGGCATGTGGCAGTTCATGCCCGCCACCGGCAAGGACTTCGAGCTGAAACAGAACTTCTTCCGCGACGACCGCCGCGACGTGCTGGCCTCCACGCGCGCCGCGCTGGACTACCTGCAGCGCCTGCACGGCATGTTCGGCGACTGGCACCTGGCGCTGGCAGCGTACAACTGGGGCGAAGGCAGCGTGGGCCGCGCCATCCAGCGCAACCAGCGCGCCGGCCAGGGCACCGGCTATGGCGACCTGAACATGCCGGACGAGACGCGCAACTACGTCCCCAAGCTGCAGGCGGTCAAGAACATCATCGGCAACCCGGAGCAGTTCCGCGCCGAGCTGCCGGTTATCGAGAACCACCCGTACTTCCAGTCGGTCACGCTCGAGCGCGACATGGACGTCGAGCTCGCCGCCCGGCTGGCGGACGTGAGCGTGGACGACTTCAAGGCCCTGAACCCGCAGCACAACCGGCCGGTGATCCTGGCGGCGGGCACGCCGCAGATCCTGCTGCCCTGGGACAACGCCACCATCTTCAAGCGCAACTTCTCGGAGTACACGCAGGGCCGCTTCGCCTCGTGGACCGCGTGGAGCGCGCCGTCGACCATGAGCGTCTCCGAAGCCGCGCGCCGCACCGGCATGAGCGAGGCCGACCTGCGCGCGGTGAACAGCATTCCGCCGCGCATGCTGATCAAGTCCGGTTCCGTGCTGATCGTGCCGCGCAACAACGCCAGCCAGCGCGACGTCGCGGGCCACGTGGCCGACAATGCGCAACTCAGTCTCGCGCCGGAGGTGGTGACGCGCCGGATGGTGGTGAAAGCCGGCAAGCACGACTCCGTCGCCAGCATCGCGCGCCGCTACAAGGTGTCCCCCGCGCAGGTGGCGGACTGGAACGACGTGTCGTCCGGGGCCAGCTTCAAGCCCGGGCAGCAGGTCGTGCTGCACGTGCCCGCGCGCGCGACGCCTCGCATGGCCGTGAAGGTCCCCTCGAAGGCGGTGATCAAGGCTTCGACCACGCGAGCGGTTCCGCAGCGCGCCAAGGCCACGGCGAAAGCGCCCGCCAGGCCGGCTGCGAAGACGGCCGCGAAGCCGTCCTCCAAGGCCACGGCCAAAGGCTCCTCGAGCACGATGCGCTGAGCGCCAGGAAGCAGCATTCCGTTAACGGCACGCTGCCTCTGTGAATGGCTGGCGTCCAGTTGTAAGCAGCCAGTCCCAGTGCAGGACGCCTCCGACCGCCAACTCCGCCGTGCGCTGATGACGGCGGTCCCGGAATTGCGCGACAGTAGGTCATCCACTTTCAAGGAGAATGACCATGCATCGCAAAACTCTGCTGAGCGCCGCTTTCGCCGCCGCCCTGATGGGCTTCGGTGCCGCGGCCCAAGCCCAGAGCGTGACCGTCCGGATCGCGCCGCCCGCCCCCCGTTATGAAGTCGTGCCTGTCGCCCGTCCCGGCCATGTCTGGGTGCGCGGCCACTGGGATTGGCGCGGCAACCAGTACACCTGGGTGCCGGGCCACTTCGTGACCGCCCGTGCCGGCTACGTGTATCGCGAGCCCCAGTGGGTGCAGCGTGGCGGCAGCTGGGTCATGGTGGGCAACACGTGGGAACGCGGCGCCGGCGGCGACCGCGACGGCGACGGCATTGCCAACCGCTATGACCGCGACCGCGACGGCGACGGCATCCGCAACAGCCGCGACGCGCGGCAATACAACCCCAATCGCTGATCGGGGACGGTGCCAGGAAGGGGCCCTCGGGCCCCTTTTTCCTGCCTCAGAGCTTTTCGGTTTCGCCCTGCCGGGGCTGCCACTTCATCAGCCGCTTTTCGATGCGGCCGACCAGCCCGTCGAGCACCAGCGCGCACGCGGTCAGCACCACGATGCCGGCGAACACCGTGTTCACGTCGAAGGTGCCCTCTGCCTGCAGGATCAGGTAGCCCACGCCGCGCGCGGACCCGAGGTATTCACCCACGACCGCCCCGACGAAGGCCAGCCCGACGGAGGTGTGCAGGCTGGAAAACACCCAGCTGGTCGCGCTCGGCAGGTACACAGTGCGCAACAGCTGCTTCTGGCTGGCGCCGAGCATCCGCGCGTTGGCCAGCACCACCGGGCTCACCTCGCGCACGCCCTGGTAGACGTTGAAGAACACGATGAAGAACACCAGCGTGACGGCGAGCGCCACCTTGCTCCAGATGCCCAGGCCGAACCACATGGCGAAGATCGGCGCCAGGATCACCCGCGGCATCGAGTTCATCGCCTTGATGTAGGGATCGAAGATCGCGCTGGGCGTCGGCGACAGCGCCAGCCAGAGGCCGACGACCAGCCCCAGCAGCGTGCCGATGACGAAGGCCAGCAAGGTCTCCAGCAGCGTCACGCCCAGGTGCTGGTAGATGTCGGCACGGCCGCTCAGGCCGTCGGGGTACAGCGCGTTGGGCGCCACGTCGAAGGGGAGGAACCACGACCACATGCGGCCTGCCACCTTGACGGGTTCGCCGAGGAAGAAGGCGGTCTGCTCGTTGCGCGAGACCAGCTGCCAGGCGACCATCATCAGGATGAAGACGCCGATCTGCCAGGCGCGCAGGTTGCGCTCGTTGGGCTTGAGCGCTTTCATGCGGCCTTCCGCAGCTGCTGCGCGTAGCCCTTGAGCACCTCGTCGCGCAGCACCGCCCAGATGCGCGCATGCCACTCGACGAAGCGCGGGTCGGTGCGCACCTCGGCCACGTCGCGCGGTCGCGGCAGGTCGATCTCGAATTCGCCGATGGGGCGCGTCGCCGGCCCGGCCGACAGCACCACCACCCGGTCGCTCATGGCGATGGCTTCGTCGAGGTCGTGCGTGATGAACAGCACCGCCTTGCGCTTTGCAGCCCACAGCGCCAGCACCTCGTTCTCCATCAGCTGCCGCGTCTGGACGTCCAGCGCGCTGAAGGGTTCGTCCATCAGGATGATGTCCGGGTCGAGCGCGAGCACCTGTGCGAGCGCGGTGCGCTTGCGCATGCCACCGGACAGCTGGTGCGGATAGCGATCCCCGAAGCCGGCCAGGCCGACGCGGGCGAGCCAGTCCTGCGCCAGCGCGCGTGCTTCGCCGTCCGGCATGCCGCGGTACTGCAGGCCCACCATGACGTTGTCGAGTGCGCTGCGCCAGGGCATCAGCGCGTCCGACTGGAACATGTAGCCGGCGCGCCGGTTGATGCCTGCCAGCGGCTCGCCGAACACGCGCACCTCGCCCGAGGACGGTTGGAGCAGGCCGGCGCCGACGTTCAGCAAGGTGGACTTGCCGCAGCCGGTGGGGCCCACCACCGAGACGAATTCGCCGGCGTCGACGCGCAGCGTGGTGTGGGCCACCGCCGTGTAGCGCTGTTCGCCCTCGACCCGCGAGCGGAAGGTGACGCTGACGTCGTCGAGCGCGAGCGCCGGCGGCCCGGACGGCCGGCCGCTGCTCACGCCTTGTACTTCTCTTTGGCGCGGCGGGCGAAGTCGTTGGTGTACGTGCGCGCCACGTCGATCTTGTCGGCCTTGATGCTGGTGTCGAAGCTGGCCAGCGCCTTCAGCGCCGTCTTCGCGCCTTCTTCCGGCAGCAGCCCGTCGAGGGCGATGGCCTCGCGGACCTTGTTGAAGGAAGCGAGGTACAGCGCACGGTCGCCGAGCAGGTAGCTCTCCGGCACGGTCTTGATGATGTCGCTGGGGCCCGCGGTCTGCAGCCACTTCAGACCGTGCACGATCGCGTTGGCGAGCGCCTGGCAAGTGTTGGGATTGGCCTTGACGAAATCGGTGTGGGTGTAGAAGCAGGCGGCGGGCATCGGGCCGCCGAAGACGTCCTGCGTGCCCTTGAGCGTGCGCGTGTCGCTGATGATGCGCACGTCGCCCTTCTGCTCCAGCATGGTCATCACCGGGTCGGTGTTGCTCATGGCGTCGATCTGGCCCGAGCGCAGCGCGGCGATCGCACCGGCGGCGGTGCCGACGCCGACGTAGCTCACGTCGCCGGCCTTCAGGCCCGCGCGCGAGAGCACCAGGTTGGCCACCATGTTGGTGGACGAACCGGGCGCCGACACGCCGATCTTCTTGCCGCGCAGGTCCGTCACGGCCTTGTAGCCGGGCATCGCCTTGGTCGACACGCCCATCGCGATCTGCGGCGCGCGCCCCATCAGCACGATCGACTGGATCTGCTGGTTCTTGGACTGCATGTTGATGGTGTGCTCGTACGCGCCGCTCACGATGTCGGCGGAGCCGCCGACCAGCGCCTGCAGCGCCTTGGCGCCGCCGGCGAAGTCGGAGATCTCGACGTCCAGCCCCTCGGACTTGAAGTACCCCAGCTGTTCGGAAATCGTGAGGGGCAGGTAGTAGAAGGCGGCCTTGCCGCCGACCGCGATGGATACCCTGCTCTTCTCGGGTTTGCCCTGCGCGCGCACGGAGGGCGCGGCAACGGCCGCAGCGGCCAGCAGCGTGAAGCGGCGGCGGCTGAGGGATGTGGTGTGCATGGTGGGCCTCTCTTGGATCTTCTTATGGTCCGCCGAGGGTAAGCGCCATGCTGCGCAGTCGCATCGGGACTCTCCCGTGCGGGTTTTCACGTAACGCGCGAGAGGTAATCGCCGTCCGTCAGCGCCAGCCGCTCAGGAGGATGGCGACGTTCACCAGGAAGGCCGCGGCCCAGATGGCGGACCGCGTCTTCGGCAGCCCCGCCACGTACATGGCCACGTAGATGATGCGCAGCGTGATGAACAGCAGCGCGAGGATGTCCACCCGGGTCTGCGGGGCGCCGAGCTGGTGGGCGATGATCACCGCCGCGAAGAAGAAGGGCAGCGCCTCGAAGGTGTTGGCCTGGGCCGCGTTGGCGCGCGCCTTCCAGCCTTCCTGGCGGGCCAGCCATTCGCGCGGCGCATGGTTGTCGTAGCCGCCCTTGCTGCGCGGCTGGCCGAAGGCCTGGAACTTGGCCAGGTACGCGCAAGCCAGCGGCAGCACCACCGCCACCAGCACGCACCAGTAGGCCACCGTGAAACGCGCGAAAGTCATCTGCTCCTCCTGTCCACCAGCGCGTGCGCGATGGTCCCCAAATCGACGTATTCGAGCTCGCTGCCGGCGGGCACGCCCCGCGCCAGGCGCGTCACCCTCAGCCCGCGCTGCTTCAGCGCCTCCGCGATCACGTGCGCGGTGGCTTCCCCTTCGGAGGTGAAGTTGGTGGCGAGGATGACTTCCTGCACCTCGCCCTCCGTCGCGCGGGCGAACAGCTTGGCCAGGCCAATGTCCTTCGGCCCGATGCCGTCGAGCGGGCTGAGCTTTCCCATCAGCACGAAATACAGGCCGTTGAACGCCTGCGTCCGCTCCACCGCGGCCTGGTCGGCCGGCGTTTCCACCACGCACAGCTTGCTGCGGTCGCGCTGCGGGCTGCGGCACGTGGCGCAGACCTCGTCCTCGGTGAACGTGTGGCACTGGCTGCAGTGCCGGATGTTGCTGGCCGCCTGCTCCAGGGAGCGGGCGAGCACGTGCGCGCCTTCGCGGTCGTGCTGCAGGAGGTGGAAGGCCATGCGGGACGCGGACTTCACGCCCACGCCGGGAAGGCGCCGCAGCGCCTCGATCAATGCCTGGAGTGAGGGTTCTGCCATCAAGCCGCCGACGAGCCGCCTCTAGGCGGCTTGCGCCCCCTTGGGGGGCAGCGACGACACGCAGTGAGGAGCTTGGGGGCCCACATCCCTAGAACGGCAGCTTCATGCCGGGAGGCAGGCCGGCGGTGAGCTTGCCCATCTTCTCGGCCGAGGTTTCCTCAGCCTTGCGCACGGCGGCGTTGAAGGCGGCGGCGACCAGGTCCTCCAGCATGTCCTTGTCCTCGCCCAGCAGGCTGGGGTCGATCGTGACGCGCTTGACGTCGTGCTTGCAGGTCATGGTCACCTTGACGAGGCCCGCGCCGGATTCGCCGCTGACCTCGATCAGCGCCAGTTCGTCCTGCGCCTTCTTCAGGTTGTCCTGCATCGCCTGCGCCTGCTTCATCAGGCCGGCCAGTTGTCCCTTGTTGAACATGGGGGTGCTTTCTCGCTCTAGTGTCTGTCGACGGGTTTGATGCTGCCGGGGACGATTTTCGCCCCAAAGTCACGCTGCATCTGCTGGACGAAGGGATCGTCCAGGATGATCTGCTCCGCGGCCCGTTGCCGCTCGGCCGCGGCCTGGGCGTTGCGCCGCGCCGGGCTGTCGGTCACCGGCCCCACTTCCACGGAAAGCTCCACGGGGTGGCCGGCGGCGTGCAGGGCGGCCCGCAGCCGCTCGCGGCTGGCCGGCTGGTTCAGCGATTCCCGCTCGACGCGCAGCATCCAGTGGCCTTCGTCGCGGCCCACCAGCTGCGCCTGCAGCGCCAGCTCCCGCACCAGCGCGGCGATCGCCTCGCGCTGGACCAGTTGCTGCACGGTGGCGAACCAGAAGTCGCCTTCGGCGGTGGGCACGACGGCGGGGGCGCTCGACGGCGTCTCGCGCAGGAGCTCGGGTTGCACGCGCACGGGGACGCCCATGACGTCGCCGGTGTCGCGCGCGGAGGCGGCGGTGCGTGGCGGCGCCTGGCGGGGCTCGACGACGGGAAGGACGTGGCCGGGAGGAGCGGCCGGGCGTTGCGTGGGTGTGACGGAAGCGGCTGCGACGCCGGGGTCGCGTTGCGAACCCGGCCTACCGGCGTTGACGGGTTCCGTAGGCCGGGTTCGCGCAGCGACCCCGGCACCCCCATCATTCAGAGTTTTTTTTTCCGCGGTCCCTGACGGCTTGAACGCCAGCAGCCGCAGCAACACCATCGTCAACGCCGCGTATTCGTCCGGCGCAAGCCCCAGCTCGGTGCGCCCGTGCAGGCAGATGCTGTACAGCAACTGCGTCTCGTCGGCGGGCATCGCCGCCGCGAGCGTCGCAATGGTGGCCGCCTCTTCGTCGGCGGGCTCCCCCGCGTCCGGAACCGCCTGCTGCACCGCCATGCGCTGCAGCACCATGCTCATTTCCTCCAGCGCCGCACCGGCGGACAGGCCGTGCAGGCGCAAGGCCTCGGAAGTCTCCACCACGGTCTTGCCGTCGCCCTGCGCCAGGGCTTCGATGAGGCGGAACACGTGGCTGCGGTCGACGCTGCCCAGCATCTGCCGCACCGCGGGCTCGCGCAGCTCGCCGCCGCCGAAGGCGATGGCCTGATCGGTCAGCGACAGCGCATCGCGCATCGAGCCGCGCGCCGCACGGGACAGCAGGCGCAGGGCCTGCGCATCGGCGGGCACCGACTCCGCCTCGAGCACGTGCACCAGGTGCTCCTGCACCGTCTCGGGCGCCATCGGCCGCAGGTTGAATTGCAGGCAGCGTGACAACACCGTCACCGGCACCTTCTGCGGGTCGGTCGTCGCCAGCACGAACTTCAGGTATTCCGGCGGCTCTTCCAGTGTCTTGAGCATCGCGTTGAACGCGTGCCCGGTGAGCATGTGCACCTCGTCGATCATGAAGACCTTGAAGCGGCCCTGCACCGGCTTGTACACCGCCTGTTCCAGCAGCGACTGGACTTCGTCCACGCCCCGGTTGGAGGCGGCGTCGAGCTCGGTGTAGTCGACGAAGCGGCCGGAATCGATGTCGGTGCAGGCCTGGCAGACGCCGCACGGAGTCGCGGTGATGCCACCGTTGCCGTCCGGCCCCTGGCAGTTCAGCGACTTGGCCAGGATGCGCGACACGGTGGTCTTGCCGACGCCTCGCGTCCCCGTGAAAAGGTACGCGTGGTGCAGCCGCTGCTGCTCGAGCGCGTTGGAAAGCGCCTGCACCACGTGCTCCTGGCCCACCATCTGGCCAAAGGTCCGGGGCCGGTATTTCCGGGCGAGCACGAGGTACGACATGAGCGCCGATTCTACGGCGGCCCCACGCCAGCTCGGCCACGGCCGCTCGCCTACAATACGGCTTGACGGGCCTCCCCGCATGGTGAAGTGGCCAACCGGGTCAGGTGGGGAACCAAGCAGCCCTAACTGCGTAGCCAGTGCCGGGGGTAAGGCTCGTCAACT
>JAJNBO010000292.1 GCA_021156245.1 Ramlibacter sp.
CTGGGCACACCGAACCTGTACCACCCGCACCGCTACTTCGGCGACCTGACGCACGTCACGCCCTACAAGTACGAGGAACTGGGCGCGCTGCTCGTGCTGGCCGGCTACCGCGTGACCGGTTTCTACCGGATCTACAACGACTCGTTCCTGCGTCGCGCGCTGCGCCTGCACCTGGGGGTGTGGATCCACCGCTGGCTGAGCATCGATTTCGCGCACACGGTGATGGTGGAAGCGGTGGCGGCCTAGAGGATGAAGTCCGCGGCCGAAGGTGTGTTGCCCTGCAGCAGGATCACCATCTCCGCGCTGTCGTCCGCGTCGGTGCTGATCATCAAGCGAGGGGAGATACCAGGACGCTGCACGAGCCGAATTTCCCCCGTGGCGTCGGCGCCGAAAGCGGCGCCACCGATGAAGGTGAAGGCATCGTCGCCAGGGGTCGTCACGTCGGCGTCGATGCGGGAGAGGTCGATCAGGTCGCCGGCGTCCAAGGTGATGCGGTCTAGTCCGAGCGCGAATTGGCTCTCCCTCACCGCGCGATAGGAGAAGGTGTCGTGCCCTGCCCCACCAGAGAGAGAGTCGGCCCCCAAGCCGCCCCAGAGGGTGTCTGCCCCGCCGTTTCCGTACACCCAGTCGTCGCCCGCGCCGGCCGCCAGGAAATTCGCCACCGAGTTGCCACGGATCTCGTTGACCAGGGCATTGCCAAATCCTTTCACCGCCGTGTTCCCGGTCAGGACGAGTCCCTCCAGGTGTTCTCCCAGCCGAAAGGAGACCAAGGAATGCACCTCGTCCCAAATAAACCCGGGGTCGTCGTCCCAGTCTTCGATCACCACGTCGCCAAGATCGTCGACGTAGTAGCAGTCGCTGAATCTGCTGCCGACCATCGTGTCCTGGCCCTGGCCTCCGCGCAGGTACGTCGACATCGTCGAGTCCATCTCGAGTTCACTGACCAAGTAGTCATTGCCGGGACCCCCACCGAGGATCGACACCTCGTCGTACGGGTTGGTGCCACCGCCAATGATCGTGTCATCACCCGGGCCGCCGTAGGCCTCCATCGTCACCTCGGGCGGCCCCTGCAGCAGGTCATTGCCTGCGTATCCCCAGATCTGGATGAACCAGTCCGTGGTCGGAATCAACACGATGTTGTCGTCGCCCGCGGTACCCTTGTAGATCGTCATCGTTGACCTCCCGGACGGGCTTGTAACCCGCAGGGATCTCGCCGGTCAATCGTGTGAAAGGGCGATGGTCCATGGAGGCGCCCATGAAAAACCCGCCGATGGCGGGTTCCTGTTTGTCTGGCGGAGAGGGCGGGATTCGAACCCGCGGAGGGCTATTAACCCTCACACGCTTTCCAGGCGTGCGACTTAAACCGCTCATCCACCTCTCCGGAGCCAGGGGCTTGACCATGTGGAAGTCGAACCCCGCCTGGGCGGACCGCGTGCGGCTCTCGGCCTCCCCATAGCCGGTCAGGGCGATCAGCAGCGCGTCGCGCGACTCCGGCTGGCTGCGCAACCCATGCGCCACCTCGAACCCGTTCATGCCCGGCAGGCCGATGTCCAGCAGCACCACGTGCGGGCGGAACTCGCGGGCAAGCGCCAGCGCGGCCTGGCCTTCGTGCGCGACCTTGACCTCGAAGCCCTCCATCTCCAGCAGCGTCATCAACGTTTCCGCCGAAGCGGCCAGGTCGTCCACCACGAGGATGCGTGACGCAGCCCCGCGACCGGCCGGCCGCACGGCGGTCACGGGAGGCGTTGCGGCGGCATGCGTGCCCACGCGGGCCGGCAATGCGATCGTCACCCGCGCACCCTTGCCGAGCCCTTCGCTGGCGGCCCACACCCGGCCGCCGTGCAGTTCGACGAGGTGCTTGACCAGGGTCAGGCCGATGCCGAGACCGCCCTGCGAACGGTCGAGGGACTGGTCGGCCTGCGCGAACAGGTCGAACATGTGCGGAAGGAATTCGGGCTCGATGCCCGCGCCCTCGTCCTGCACGGTCAGCTGCAGTTCGCCGCCATCGAGCGTGCCTTCCAGGCGGATATGGCTGCGCGGGGGCGAGAACTTGCTGGCGTTGTTGATCAGGTTCGACAACACCTGCGACAACCGGTCGGGGTCCCCGTCCAGCTCCACCGGCTCCTTGGGCAGCAGGACGTCGAGGACCTGCTCGCGCGCGCCAAGGCGAGGAGAACTGGCCTCGACCGAGCGCTCGATCAGGCCGGCCAGCTGGAGCTTTTCCGGCTTCACGGCGACCTTGCCCTGCACGATCCGGGAGACGTCCAGCAGGTCGTCGATCAGCCGGGCCATGTGGTCGGCCTGCCGCCCGATCACGTCGCGCGCCCAGCCCAGCTTGGGCGGCAGCGATTCGGCGCTGGCCAGGATGTGCACGGCGTTGCGGATCGGCGCGAGCGGGTTGCGCAGCTCGTGCGCCAGCATGGCCAGGAACTCGTTCTTGCGGCGGTCCGCCTCCTGCACGGCGGAATACAGGCGCGCGTTCTCCATCGCAATGGCGGCGCGTCCCGCGAACTCGCGGATGAGGGATTGCCGGGCGGCGTCGAACTGCGCTTCCGATCCGAGCAAGGCCAGGGCGCCCCGGATCTCTTCCCCCGCCGTCAACGGGCAGATCGCCGCCGCGCGGCCGTCGCCCTTGCGCAGGAGCTGGAACTGCCGATCGCGGATCACCTGGTCGGCCGTGGCCCGGAGCTCGGGGGTGAACACTTCAGGATCGTCGGCCCGGGGCGCGGGATGCATCTCGAGCCGGCGCACGCCACCGTCCTTGTCGGGGATGCCCAGGATCGCCCGGTCGGCGAGCATAGGAACGCACAGCTCCAGCACCGCCGCGATCGTGTCGTCCAGGTTGAGCGAGCGCGACAGCACGCGGCTGGCCTCGGCCAGGAAGTCGGCCCGGTGGATGGCAGCTTCGGCCGCGGCGCGCCCGGCTTCGGAGCGCGCCAGCTCCTCGCGCTGGGCCGCCTGTTTCTGCAGCTGGCGGTTCATGCGAAACAGCTCGACGAAGACGCGCACCTTGGACCGCAGCACCTCCGGCACAACCGGGGACGGGATGTAGTCGACGGCGCCCAGCGCGTACCCACGGCGAGCCTGCAGCTCGTCGACGTAGGCCGTGATGAAAACGATCGGCGTCTGGGCGGACTTCTTGTACTGCCGGATCAGGCTCGCCGTCTCCAGACCGTCGATGTCGGGCATGTTCACGTCCAGCAGGATGACCGCGAACTCCATCTCCAGGATGAACTTCAGGGCCTCCTGCCCGGACCGGGCGCTCACGATGTTCTGTCCGAGTTCCTCGAGGATGGTCCGGAAAACGACGTGCTTCTCCGGCAGGTCGTCCACCACCAGGATGTTGACCTTGTCGGTCGCCTCTTCTCTGCTCGGGGTACTCGGCACCAAAATTCCTTGATCAGTCGGGGACAGAGCACGCTTCGCCGTGGCCTGTCCCCCATGCCATTCACTGTTGCAACCACGCCCGCAACACCGCCAGAAGGTCCGGCGTGTTGACCGGCTTCGCCAGGTAGTCCCAGGCGCCTGCCTCGATGCACTTCTCGCGGTCTCCCTTCATGGCCTTCGCCGTGACGGCGATCATCGGCAGGTTGCGGCCTTGCGGCAGCTTGCGGATCTCCTTCATGGTGGCCATGCCGTCCATCTCCGGCATCATGATGTCCATCAGGACCACCTGGATGCCGGGGTCGTTGGCCACCCGGTTGATGGCCTCGCGCCCATTGTCCGCCCAGACGATGTCCATGCCGTGCTCTTCCAGCACCGTCGCCAAGGCGAAGATGTTGCGCATGTCGTCGTCGACGATCAGCACGCGCTTGCCGGTCAGCGGCTTGGCGGATTCGTAGACATTGTCGATCACGCCGCGCTTGGCCTCCGGCAGGCGCGCCAGGCTCCGGTGCAGCCCGATCAGCGCCTCGTCGAAGAGGCGGGCCTCCCCATGCACCTCATGGACGGTGATGCTGTCGTCCGAATGCCAGGCATGGCGGGCGCCAGCCTCGCCGCGGTACAGGATCACGGGCACGGGACCAATGCCGGCCTGCCGGGTGATGGCCGCGCGGAAGTCCCGCGGGTCGGCGCCGGCGAATCCGTCTTCCAGCACCACGGCGTCGAAGCGGCTCTCTTCCAGCGCCTGCAGCAGCTGCTGCGCGTTCCCCACGAGCGTCGCGTCGATCTGCTCGCCCTCGATCTGCGCCAGCAGGCTGTTGCGGGCGTTCGCGTCGTCCAGCGCCACCAGCAGGCGCTTGTCGCTGCGCGAGACGTACGCGTGCAGCTTCCCGAGCATGTCGTCGAGCACTTCCTTGGAGCGGATCGGCTTTTCCAGGAAAGCCAGGGCGCCGGAGCGGAACGCCCGGTCCTTGCTGTCGTCCGTGGAGATCACGCAGACCGGCATGTGGCGCAGCGACAGGTCGTGCTTGATGCGGTCCAGCACGCGCCAGCCAGCCATGTCGGGCAGGTGCATGTCCAGCGTCACTGCCGACGGCTTGTGCTGGTTGGCCAGCGTCAGCGCGCCGGCCCCCGCGGTGGTCACCAGTCCCTTGAAGCCCTTGCCGCGCGCGGCATCCAGCAGGAAGCGGGCGAAAGCCAGGTCGTTTTCGACGATCAGGAGCACCTGGTCGCTGGGCTGGATGTTGTCGCGGTCGTCGTTGGCCACGTTGTCGGAGGCCACTTCTTCTGCCTCTTCAGCCGCTTCCAGCGCCCGCACCGCGGACCCGAACGGATCCGCCGGCTGTTGCGGCGGCGGCAGTCGCTTGGGCACCGGAGGGGCAGTCTGCTCGGAGCGGAAGTCGGAGGAGATCCGGCGCGCCGTGCGCGTCGCCAGGTAGACCAGCGGCAGGAACAGCGTGAAGGTCGAGCCCTGCCCCGGCGCGGACACCAGGCGGATCTCGCCGCCGAGCAGCTTGGACAGCTCGCGTGAAATCGCGAGTCCCAGGCCGGTGCCGCCGTACTTGCGGCTGGTCGAACCGTCGGCCTGCTGGAACGCCTCGAAGATGATCTGCTGCTTGTCCGGCGAAATGCCGATGCCGGTGTCGCTGACCGAGAACGCCAGCACCTGCTGCGCGCGGTTGAGGTCCTCGTTGTCGGCGCTCCAGCCGGAGAACGCCTCCTCCACCTGCAAGGTCACGTGGCCCTGGTGGGTGAACTTGAAGGCGTTGGACAGCAGGTTCTTCAGGATCTGCTGCAGGCGCTTGGCGTCGGTCACCATGGATCCAGGCAGGTTGAGGCCGGTGCGCACGGTGAAGTCGACGTTCTTGGCTTCGGCGACGTGGCGGAAGGTGCGCTCTACGTACAGCTGCAGGTCGGACAGCCGAAGTTCGTTGACGTCCACCACCACCGTGCCGGACTCGATCTTGGACAGGTCCAGGATGTCGTTGATCAGCATCAGCAGGTCGTTGCCGGACGAGTGGATCGTCTTGGCGAACTCCACCTGCTTGGCGGTGAGGTTGCCTTCCGGGTTCTTGCACAGCTGGTCGGACAGGATCAGCAGCGAGTTCAGCGGCGTGCGCAG
>JAJNBO010000293.1 GCA_021156245.1 Ramlibacter sp.
GCAGGGAGGCCTGCAAGCTCTTGAACTTGGCGCTGGACAGCGTTCCCCGCGTGGCCAGGACGGCGACGTGTCCCGTCTTCGTCAACGCCGCGGCCGGCTTCAGCGCCGGTTCCACGCCGATGACGGGAAGATGGTCGTGCCGGGCCCGCAGCAGGTGCACGGCGGCGGCCGTGGCCGTGTTGCAGGCGATCACCAGCGCCTTGATGCGATGCGCTTCCAGCAGGTCCACGGCGATGGCAAGCGACCGCTCCGACACGAAGCCGTCACCCCTCTCGCCATAGGGTGCATGGCCCGCGTCCGAGAAGTAGACGAAGTCCTCGCGCGGGAGCTCGGCGCGCAGTGCCCGGAGGATGCTGAGCCCCCCGACGCCGCTGTCGAAAACCCCGATGGGGCGATCACGGTCCATCCGCCAACTCTAGCGCTACGGCACCGGCACCGCGCCGGACAAATTCAGGCCGCCGCGACAGGAATCTTCTTGAACTCACCCGTGGCGATGCGCTTGGACCATTCGGCCGGGCCGGTGGTGTGCACGCTGGTGCCCTGCGAATCCACCGCGACGGTCACCGGCATGTCGACCACGTCGAATTCGTAGATGGCTTCCATGCCCAGGTCCCCGAAGCCGAGCACGCGCGACTGCTTGATCGCCTTGGATACCAGGTAAGCCGCGCCCCCGACCGCCATCAGGTAGGCGGCCTTGTGCTTGCGGATGGATTCGATGGCTTCGGGCCCGCGCTCGGACTTGCCGATCATGCCGATCAGCCCGGTCTGCGACAGCATCATGTCGGTGAACTTGTCCATGCGGGTGGACGTGGTGGGACCGGCCGGGCCGACGACCTCGTCGCGCACCGGATCCACCGGGCCGACGTAGTAGATGACGCGGTTGGTGAAGTCCACCGGCAGTTTCTCGCCCTTGGCCAGCATGTCCTGGATGCGCTTGTGCGCGGCGTCGCGGCCCGTCAGCATCTTGCCGTTGAGCAGCAGCGTCTGGCCGGCCTTCCAGGTGGCAATCTCTTCCTTGGTCAGCGTGTTCAGGTCGATGCGCTTGCTCTTCTGCGGATCCGACTTCCACGCCACTTCGGGCCAGAGGTCCAGGCTCGGCGGATCGATGTAGACGGGACCGGAGCCGTCCATCACGAAGTGCGCGTGGCGCGTGGCGGCGCAGTTCGGGATCATCGCCACCGGCTTGCCGGCGGCGTGGCAGGGGAACATCTTGATCTTGATGTCCAGCACGGTGGTGAGGCCGCCCAGGCCTTGCGCGCCGATGCCGAGCGCGTTGACCTTCTCGTACAGCTCCAGCCGCATCTCTTCGACCTGCGACAACTTCTCGCCGCGGCCGGCCTTGGCCTGCAGCTCGTACATGTCGATGTCTTCCATCAACGCTTCCTTGGCCAGCAGCACGGCCTTCTCCGCCGTGCCGCCGATGCCGATGCCCAGCATGCCCGGCGGGCACCAGCCGGCGCCCATCGTGGGAACCGTCTTGAGCACCCAGTCGACGATGGAATCGCTCGGGTTGAGCATCATCATCTTGCTCTTGTTCTCGCTGCCGCCGCCCTTGGCCGCGACGGTCACGTCCACCTTGTCGCCGGGCACGAGCTCGACGTTCACTACCGCCGGCGTGTTGTCGTTCGTGTTCTTGCGGGCGAACTGCGGGTCCGCCACGACGGAGGCCCGCAGCGTGTTGTCCGGATGCAGGTAGCCGCGGCGCACGCCCTCGTTGACCGCATCTTCGAGGCTGCCGGTGAAGCCTTCGAGCCGGCAGTCCATGCCGATCTTGAGGAACACGTTGACGATGCCGGTGTCCTGGCAGATCGGCCTGTGGCCGGTCGCGCTCATCTTGCTGTTGGTCAGGATCTGCGCGATGGCGTCCCTCGCCGCCGCGCTCTGCTCGCGCTCGTACGCGCGCGAGAGGTGGGCGATGTAGTCGGCGGGGTGGTAGTAGGAGATGTACTGCAGCGCGGCGGCGATCGATTCGATCAGGTCGGCTGCTTTGATGGTCGTCGGCATGGGGCTCAGGCGGTAAGGAACGGGCGTTGCCGGATTATCCCAGACGCTGTTGAGGTCCCTTCTCCCGAAGCTGCGCTGGCTCCGACGGCTGCTCATCAGAGCGCCTGCAATGGACAGCGATGCGGGCACGCTCCTCAGTGCGGCAGCATGCCTCCGAACCCATTGCCCTCGGGGAACGCAAGGCCGCAGGGCGGCAGGATAGGCAGGGGAAGGCCCGTGCCCAGCATCAGGTCCAGCCATTCGCGGCACGCGCGGCGCACGTCTTCGCCCGGCGATACCAGCCGATAGGAGCTGCCGTCTTCGGCGAACGCGATCGGCCGCCGGAGGTCGGAGAGGATGCGCACCTCCAGAATCCGCGCTGTGGCGTGCTGGCGCCCGTAAGGGAAGGTCGGATGGAACAGCAGCTGGCCTGCCAGGCCCCCCGCGAGGCACAGGCGCCAGTCCACCAGCGTCGGGAAGCGGATCTCGCTGGCACGGAAATCCGCCGTCGCCCCGGACAGCGCGTCCCAACCGCTTTCCTCCCAGCTGAGTTCCTGGACGGCGATGCCGCCCACGTGCGGCAGGTGATGGATGTTGGTCGTACAGGACATCGCGTACTCCTCGGTCGTTGGGCTCGCCGGCGTGCGCCGGACCGCAGCGAGAGCCGATGCTATGGACGTTGCCCGCGGAGAAGTTGATGGCCGTCAAAGTTGGCGACGAGGCTCGCTCCAGTCCCGCGCACCCGCGTCCGCGTTGACATGCCCCACGACCGACGGCTACGCTCGAGCAGATCGTTTCAGAAAGTGGATCGATGTTGTTTCCAACCCTGGGGAGCGAGGATGAGCGGTTTTACCGGGCTGGCGGGAGCGCCTGCCAGCAGATTGAAGATGGTCGTGGTCCTTCTTGCCTGTGCCTCGCTCTACGCATGCGGTGGAGGGGAATCCGTCGAAGGTGAAGAGGCTTCCATCCATCCGCGAGCGCGGATGGCAAGCTGGAAAGCGGTGGCAACGTCGCGGCAGACGTATGCCGGCAGCATGCTGTCGACAGCAGCCATCACGCAGGGGAGCGATCTCGTTTTCGTTTTTGGCGGTCCGACCCCGGACGACCCTGAACACGTCTGCGCATCCCGCAGGTTCAATATGGTGCGCTTCGGCGCCACCGGCGACGTCACCGTGGACAAGCTCCCGGGCGCCGTACATGCCCGCGAGATGGTGGCGGTCGACTTCAACGGCGACTCGGTGCCCGACATCTTCTCCGCCAATCACGGCTGTGATGGCGGCCTGTTTGCCGGCGAGAAGAACTCCCTGTTCCTGAGCAATGGTGGCGGCTATGCCGTCGGCGCACTGCCGAACCTGCTTAGCTTCACGCACTCCGCCGATGCCGCGGACATCGACGGGGACGGCGACAACGACATCCTGGTAGGAGTCTACGGCACCCTGGGCTCGGCGCAGGTCGGCCCGTACTTCCTGATCAACGACGGCGGAGGTCGTTTCACGCGGGTGGACAACCTGTTGCCCGCACGCATCTCGCAACGTTCGGAGACAACGCCGGCGTTCACATCGGTGAAGCTGATCGACGTGAGCGGCGATGGGAAAGTCGACGTCATTCTCGGCGGGGACCGTACGCGAAGCGTGGCCCTGATCAACAATGGCGTCGACTTCCTGACGGAAGTGCCTTTGCCGCATCCGGTCGACACCACCGTGGTCGACATCCAGCCGATTCGGGTCGGCGGCGTGCGTTACCTGCTGATGAACGAAACGAACGGCAGCTACTCGATGGGACGATTGCGTGCCATCAAGTACACCGAGGCCGGCTTCGAAACCGTTGCCATCCTGCCGAAGTTCCGGAACCGCCAGTGGATGCCCTTCATCCACATCGTCGACCTGAATGGCGACGGCCGCCGGGATATCCTGTTTCAGAGCGAAGCCGTCGCGGAGGGCGATGTCATGGCTCTCGAGCAGACGGCGGACGGCAGATTCGTGCCCATGGACCGTGGCATGCTGCCTGCCACGCTGACTTCGCTGATGCCGGCAGTGTTCAACGGCAGGAACGTCCTGATCGGCACCAGGCGCAACGGCAACGTCCTGGTGACCAATGTGTACGAGTACAGGTGAGGGGCCACGCTCGACGATGTCGGATGGCCTTGCCACGCTTCCGCTTGCTTTCTGCGCCTGGAGGTCTACATTAGACGGACGCAATGCGAGCGGTTGCGCGTTATCGATCGGCTCCCGCTCCATGGGGGCCAGAAGGAAGCCCGTGTTATCCGCTTTTCTGGGCCAGCACCGGGAGGAGCTCATCGTCCGGTGCGCGGCGCGTGCGGCCGAGCTCCGCTTTTCTGGGCCAGCACCGGGAGGAGCTCATCGTCCGGTGCGCGGCGCGTGCGGCCGAGCGCCCGCAGCCGCTTCGCTCCCGGGTTCCGCATGCGAGCGGGATTCCGCTTTTCCTCCAGCAACTCCAGGACACGCTGGAGGCCGAGGAGCAGGACCACCTCGAGGAAAGCATGAGGATCTCCGGCGTCGCGGGAGGCGACTCCGTGAGCGTCTCGCAGATGGGGATCAGCGCCACGCTGCACGGCCGCGAATTGCTTTCGCTCGGATACTCCGTGGACGAGGTCGTGCATGCCTACGGGGATCTCTGCCAGTCGGTCACGGACCTTGCCTACGAACTGGCGGTGCCCTTCGCCGTGAGTGAGTTCCGCACCCTCAATCGCTCCCTCGACAATGCGATCGCCAGCGCGGTCACGGCCTTCAGTGATGCGCGGGATACGGAGTCCGAGGTGCAGACGCGGGCGGAAGCCGCGGCGCGCGTCGATGTGCTGATCCATGCGCTGCGAAGCTCGCTTGCGACGGCCACGTACGCGGTGGTGGCGATGGAGGCGGGCAATCTCCCGATGAAAGGGTCCACCGGCAACGTGCTGAAGAAATGCATCTCCGCCATGCGAGCCGAGATCGGCGGGCCGACGCTCGATGAAGTCCGGGCGACGCACGCGGCTGACTGAACCTGCACCGTCCGGGTGGATCGCCCGGGCCTGGCCTATTCCTGCTTTTCGTCCGGCTTGCGCTTCACGGGCACGCCGGCAGCCTTGCGCCGGATGTCGCGCTGGATGTGGCGGAAGATGTCCTTCGACCCCTCGCCGGAGCGTTCTCCGGGCAGCAGGGATTCGGGCCCGCCTTCGGTGTCCGGCGGCGGCGGTTTCGGAGTCTGCGCCATGGCGGCTCTGGGTGGCATGGTGGAAGCATACTTTGACCCCGGTTCGTGGCACAGCCTGTAGGAAGCCCGCC
>JAJNBO010000294.1 GCA_021156245.1 Ramlibacter sp.
GTGGATTTCCTTGATGCGGTCGATCGCCAGGATGTCGCCGGTGGGCTTGCGGGTGAACTTGTAGGCGCCGTGGCTGGTGCCGATGGCGATGGCCAGCGCGTCGATCTGGGTGCGCTTGACGAAATCAGCGGCCTGCTCCGGATCGGTCAGCAGCTGCTCGCGCGTCATGGTGGCGTCGGTGCCGTGGCCGTCTTCCTTGTCGCCCTTCATCGTTTCCAGCGAGCCCAGGCAGCCCAGCTCGCCCTCGACGGTCACGCCGTACTTGTGCGCCATGTCGGCGACCTTCTTGGTCACGTCCACGTTGTAGTCGTAGCTGGCGATGGTCTTGCCGTCGGCCTCCAGCGAGCCGTCCATCATCACCGAGGAGAAGCCCAGGTCGATGGCGCCGCGGCACACGTCCGGGCTCTGGCCGTGGTCCTGGTGCATGACCAGCGGGATCTGCGGATACGCCTCGATGGCGGCCTGGATCAGGTGCTTGACGAAGGACTCGCCCGCGTACTTGCGCGCGCCGGCGCTCGCCTGCAGGATCACCGGGGCATTCGTCTCCTTGGCCGCTTCCATGACGGCCTGGACCTGTTCGAGGTTGTTGACGTTGAAGGCCGGGATCCCGTAGCCATTGGTGGCGGCATGGTCCAGCAGTTCGCGCATGGAGACGAGGGGCATGGCAGTTCCTGGGGGTACGACAGAAGGGTGGAGGGCGGCCGTAACCGCCCCGTAACTCCGGGAATTCTAGCGCTGAGGCTCGCGCTTGAGGGGCCGGCAGCTCAGCTGGCGCGGACGATCTTCAGCATGTTGGTGCCGCCCGGCGCGCCCATCGGCTCGCCGCAGGTGATCGCGTAGATGTCCCCGGCCGAGAGGATGCCGCGCTTCTTCAGGTGCGCCTCGGCCTCGGCCAGCGCCATGTCGCGCTCGACGTTCTGGTCCATCAGCAGCGGGCGTACGTTGCGGTACAGCGCCATCTTGCGCTGCGTCACCAGCTTGGGGGTGAGCGCGTAGATGGGGATGTGGATGCGGTGCCGGCTCATCCACAAGGCCGTGGACCCGGAGTCCGTGAGCGCGACGATGGCCTTGCAGCCCAGGTGGTACGCCGTGAACAGGGCACCCATCGCGATCGACTGGTCGATGCGCGAGAAAGCCATGCCGGTAAAGTCGGCGTCGAGCTTCACGTCCTCGGCCATCTCCGCCTCGGCGCAGATGGCGGCCATCTGCTGCACCACTTCCACCGGGTAAGCGCCAGTGGCGGTCTCCGCGCTGGTCATCACGGCGTCGGTGCCGTCCAGCACCGCGTTCGCCACGTCGCTCACCTCGGCGCGCGTGGGCACCGGCGCGGAGATCATCGACTCCATCATCTGCGTCGCGGTGATCACGACCTTGTCGTGCTCGCGCGCAAGCCGGATCATCCGCTTCTGCAGGGCGGGCACGGCGGCGTTGCCGACCTCCACGGCCAGGTCGCCGCGCGCGACCATGATGCCGTCGCTGGCGCGCAGGATCGATTCGAGATTGGGGATCGCCTCGGCGCGCTCGATCTTGGCGATCAGCGCCGGCTTGTGGCGGAATTCGGCGGCCGCCACGTTGCACAACTGGCGCGCCATCTCCATGTCGGTGGCGTTCTTGGGGAAGCTCACGGCCACGTAGTCGGCCTGGAAGCTCATCGCGGTGCGGATGTCCTCCATGTCCTTGGCGGTGAGCGCCGGCGCGGTCAACCCGCCGCCCTGCTTGTTGATTCCCTTGTTGTTGGACAGCATGCCGCCCATGCGCACCGAAGTGCGGATCTGGTCGCCCTTGACGCCCTCGACGACCAGCACGATCAGGCCGTCATTGAGCAGCAGCACGTCCCCCGCCTTCACGTCGCGGGGCAGCTCCTTGTAGTCGAGGCCCACGCCCTCGACGTCGCCGGGGGTCGTGCGCGAGGCGTCCAGCACGAATTTCGCACCGGCCAGCAGCATGACCTTGCCCTCGGCGAACTTGCCGACGCGGATCTTGGGGCCTTGCAGGTCCGCCATGATCGCGACCTCGCGGCCCGCTTCCTGGCTCACGCGCCGAACCAGGCCAGCGAGGTCGATGTGGTCCTTCGCCGTGCCATGGCTGAAATTCAGCCGCACCACGTTGACCCCGGCGCGGATCATCCGCTCCAGGACAGCGGGCTGGTTGGAAGCGGGACCGAGGGTGACGACGATCTTGGTGGCACGGCGCGCCATGGAGGCGGTCTCCTCTGTAATTTAGTTTCCGATTCTCACACGGAAGCGGTTACCGCGAAGTTACCAACCTCCGGGCCTCGGCGCGAGTTCAGCCGTTGGCGCGTTTCTGCAGGATCTCGAAGGCGGGCAGCGTCTTGCCTTCCAGCACCTCGAGGAAGGCGCCGCCACCGGTGGAGATGTAGCCGACGTCCTGCTCGATGCCGTACTTGGCGATGGCCGCGAGCGTGTCGCCGCCGCCGGCGATGCTGAAGGCGTCCGAATCGGCGATGGCGCGCGCGATGGTTTCGGTGCCTTTCGCGAACGCACTGAACTCGAACACGCCCACCGGCCCATTCCAGACGATGGTGCCCGCCGCTTTCAGTTGCTGCGCGAGCTTCTGCGCCGTCTGCGGGCCGATGTCCAGGATCAGGTCGTCGGCCGCCACGTCCGCCGCGGCCTTCACCGTCGCCGGCGCGTCGGCCGCAAACGTCTTTGCCACCACGACGTCGGTGGGGATCGGCACGTCGGCGCCGCGCGCCTTCATGGCTTCGATCACGCTGCGGGCCTGGTCCAGCAGGTCCGGCTCGGCCAGCGACTTGCCGATCGGCAGGCCGGCGGCCAGCATGAAGGTGTTGGCGATGCCACCGCCCACGATCAGCTGGTCCACGTTCTTCGCCAGCGCCTGCAGGATGGTCAGCTTGGTGGAGACCTTGGAGCCCGCGACGATGGCGACCAGCGGCCGCCTCGGATTGGCCAGCGCCTTGCTGATGGCGTCGATCTCGGCGGCCAGCAGCGGCCCGGCGCAAGCCACCTTCGCGTGCTGGGCGATGCCGTAGGTGGAAGCTTCGGCGCGATGCGCGGTGCCGAAGGCATCGTGCACGAAGATGTCGCACAGCGCAGCCATCTTCTGCGCCAGCTCCGGGTTGTTCTTCTTCTCGCCCTTGTTCACGCGGCAGTTTTCCAGCAGCACCACTTCGCCCGGCTGCACGTCGACGCCGTCGACCCAGTCGGCCTTCAGCGGCACCGGGCGTCCCAGCAGCTCCGACAGCCGCGCGGCCACCGGGGCCAGCGAATCCTCCGGCTTGAACTCACCTTCCGTGGGCCGCCCCAGGTGCGAGGTCACCATCACCGCGGCGCCGCCCGCGAGCGCCATCTGGATGCAGGGCACCGAAGCACGGATGCGCGTGTCCTCGGTGATGTGGCCGGCATCGTCCTGCGGCACGTTGAGGTCGGCCCGGATGAAGACGCGGCGGCCACGGGCACGGCCCTCGTCGCAGAGATCGGAAAAGCGCAGGACGTTCATGGAATGCGGAAGGTGTGGAAAGCGGAACCTGCCATTCTAGGAAGGCGCGGGCTTGCCGGGTTACCAGCCGAGCCCCAGGCGCAGCGGCAGGTACACGGCCATGCCGACGAGCAAGGTCACCAGCACGCTGCGGCGCCAGAAGAAGGCGGCAGCGCCGGCCGCGGCCGCGAACAGGCGGGCGTCCTGCCAGGTGCCGACCAGGTGGCCGTTGCTCATCACCACCTCCGGCAGCACCACCCCCGCAAGGGCCGCGACCGGTGCGTAGCGCAAGGCGCGCTGCGCCCAGTCCGGCATGGACCAGCGCTGGTCCAGGATGAAGAAGAAGCACCGGGTGAGCACGGTCACCACACCCATGCCGGCGATGATCAACAGCGTCGAGGCGTCGGTCGCTCCTGTCATGCCATGCGCTCCCTCGCCGCCGGCGGCGAGCGGCCCTCCAGCCAGAGGCAGGCCAGCACGGCGACGACGATCGCCACCACCACGTTCAGCTTCAGCGGCAGCGAATACGCGGCCACCGCCGCAGCGCCCGCCACCAGCGCCGCAACCAGGCGCAGGCGCGTGTTCGCCAGCGAACAGACAATGCCCACGAGGCACAGCACGCCGGCGAAGCCCAGGCCCCAGCGCTCCGGCACGAAGTTGCCGACCCCGATGCCGACCAGGCTGGCCGCGCACCATGCACACCAGGTCAGGAAGTAGTTGCCGGCCAGGAAGGCCTCCTGCGCATCGCGCTCCGCCGCGTCGGCGCCGGGCTGCGGGTAGCGCTGCGTGAACAGCGCGTAGCTCATGTCCGCGGTGAGGAACCCGTTGGTGAGCCGGCGCCAG
>JAJNBO010000295.1 GCA_021156245.1 Ramlibacter sp.
AGTCCTCGCCACCCTCGCCTTTTTCCGCCTTGACGAAGGCCTGCGCTTCCTCGGCGGGGTCGCGCTTCGGGTCGGCCCAGAGCAGGTCGGCCAGCGGCTCGATGCCCGCTTCGCGTGCGATCTGTCCCTTGGTGCGCCGCTTCGGCTTGTACGGCAGGTACAAGTCTTCCAGTTCCTGCTTCGTCGGCGCGGCTTCGACGGCCGCCCGCAGCTCGGGCGTCAATTTGCCCTGCTCCTCGATGCTCTTGAGCACTGCTTCGCGCCGCTCCTCCAGCTCGCGCAGGTAGCCCAGGCGCGCTTCCAGTTCGCGCAGGTGCGTGTCGTCGAGGCCGCCGGTCGCCTCCTTGCGGTAGCGCGCGATGAACGGGACGCTGGCGCCGCCGTCCAGCAGCTCGACGGCCGAGCGGACCTGGCTTTCCTGGACGCGGAGTTCGGCGGCGATCTGCCGAAGGATTTTTTGCATCGTGTTACTGCTGAGGAACGATGGGAAGCGCGCGAGTTTGCCACAGGGGTCGCACACTCAGACAGGCCATTGGCTGACAGTTGCTCCCCGTCCACTGCAGAGAATGGTTTGCACGTCCACAAGGAGTTTTTCCATGCGCACCCGAAGCATCCTGCTGATCGTCGCCATCCTGCTGGTAGCGGGGTTCGCCGCCCTGAACTGGGCAGAGATCGTGCGGCCCACCACCCTCTGGTTCGGCCTCTTCGTCACCCAGGCACCGCTGGGCCTGATCCTCCTGGGCCTGCTGGCGCTGACGCTCGTCCTGTTCCTGGCCTCCACCGCCGCGATGAAGACCCAGTCGCTGATGGACTACCGCCAGCACCAGAAGACGCTGGAAGCGCAGCGCGAACTGGCCGACAAGGCCGAAGCCTCGCGCTTCATCGACCTGCGCCAGCACATGGACACGCAGCTGCGTGAACTGCGCGAGCGCGACGCGATCAGCGCCACCGAATTCGAGAAGTCGCGCATGGAATCGCAGCGCGAGATCCGCGCGCAGCTGGAGCAGATCAACCGTACGCTGGCCGCGCGGCTGAACGAGCTGGAAAGCCGGCTCGACGCGCGCCTCGGCGCTGGCGGCGGCACGCCCGTCACGACGGTGCGCACGGCCCCCGTGGTACAGGAACACCCGCAGGCGCTGGAGGCGCGCGAGACGCAGATGCGGGAGGAAGCGCGGCTGCGCGACGAAGAGCGCCTCCGTGACGAGCGCATGCGCGAGGAAAGCCCGGCGCGCCGCGATGAGCGCGCGACGGCGGCGGATCGCCCGGCGGAGTCCGGCTGGCGCCGCTGGTTCTGACGCCTGCGCCGGGGATTCGCCTGCGCACTCATCGCCGGCTTACGGGTCTCCCACTCCATCGAACAATCCGGGCGCGCCGCCGAAGCGCGCCCTTTCGATTTCCAGCATCCGCAGCTTGGTGTCCGCCCCGCCCTCGGCGGAGAAGCCGCCCGAGCGCCCACCCGCCGCCAGCACGCGATGGCAGGGAACGACAGGCGCGAACGGATTGCGGCCCAGGGCCTGGCCCACGGCGCGCGAGGCGCCCGGCTCGCCGATGCGCCGCGCCACTTCCCCATAGGTCAGCACCTCTCCGGGCGGGATCGCCCGCGCCACGTCGTACACACGGCGATGAAATGCCGGCACGCCGCTGAAGTCCAGCGGAAGGTCGAGCAGGTCGTCGCGCGCGCCTTCGAGCAGGGCCTGGATGCGCTGGATCGCTTGCTGCACGAACGCTGGCAACTCGGGCTGCGGGACTTCGCCAAAGGGCCGGCACAGGCGGCGCAGGGTGCCCTCGCGGGTGGTTTCCGGCAACTGCACCGCGGCGATCGCCTGCGCCGTCCAGGCGATCCCGCAAGGGCCGATCGCCGTGTCGAACAGGCAGCAGCCGACGGGTGCCACGCGCGCCTCAGGCCGGCGCCACGGCGCGCAGCACGTAGCCGATCCGCGGAAAGTGCACGTGCACCGTCCCGGCCCGCGGATCTTCGCGCCGCAGGCTGTAGTGGGTGCGCGTGGCGGCCATCAGGTCGCCCTCCGTGGATTCGGAGCCGAAGGATTCGGGCGTGATGGTGACGCGCGTGCCGAGCGGGATGCCGTGGTCGTCCTGGAACGCGCTGTCGATGAGCAGGTTCGAGCCGGCCGGCTGCGGGTCCGCGGCCGCGGCGATCGCGATGGCGTCCGCGGACACCAGCCGGGTCGAAGGGCCGTGGCCGATGGCTTCGACGCGCTGCGCCCACTCGCCGACCGAGGGCGTTGCGTTCAGGATGTCCGCCAGCACCGGCACCTGGTTGCGCGTGTACCAGATGCCGTGGTACGCGGCGAAGTCCGCGACGCAAGGCTCCATTCCGAACAGGAAGTCGTGCTCGTCGGCCATGTTGGCGATGCGGCGCAGGTACGAGCGATAGGCGGACGTCGCATCGCCCGGCCGCAGCCGTACCAGGTTCGAGGACATGGCCTTGCGGTCGTCGCTGAAGGCCTTCGCGGCTTCCGGCGGCGCCTTGGCGAAGACGTGCGCCGCGCCGCGCGGTTGCAGGTTGTAGCCCATGGCCGCCCAGAACAGCGTGGTGTCGGCCCATTGCGCGAAGATGCGGCACACGCCCTTCAGGTGCGGCGGGTACAGCGTGGGTTCGGGCCGCACGTGTTCCAGCACGTCGCAGATCAGTGCGGTGTCGCAGTAGATGTCCGCCCCCACCTGCAGAACGGGCGTCTTGCGGTAACCGCCCGTGAGCGCGACGACGTCGGGCTTGGGCATGATCGCCGGCACCAGCACCGACTTCCACGGCAGCTTCTTGTACCCGAGGATCAGGCGGATCTTCTCCGAGAACGGCGAGCTCGCGTAGTGGTGCAGGATGAGGTCGTTCATTACGGATGCGGCGACGCGCGTTGCAGGAGGGTGTCGAAATCGGTGCGCGCCGACAAGGTGCCGAAAGCCTGGCCCCAGTCGCCGCCGAGGCGCGATCCGCAGAAGGCCGAGACGACGGCGGAAGGCGCGGTCTGGACCAGCAGCGCGGCCTGGACCGCCAGCGCCACGTCCTGGGCCAGGCGACGAGCCTCGACCTCGGTCGCCATCTCTTCGACCCGTGCCGGCAGCGCAGCCACCAGTCGATCGAGCGCGGGATGCGCGCCCTTGGCCGGCGCGAGCTCCTGCGCGAGCGCCGCGGCGGCGTCGGCCTTGCGCAATGCCCGCAGCAGGTCGAGCGCCATGATGTTGCCCGCACCCTCCCAGATGGAGTTCAGCGGCATCTCGCGGTAGATGCGCGCCATGATGCCTTCGCCGTGCTCCTCGACGTAGCCGTTGCCGCCCAGGCATTCCATGGCTTCCTGCGCGAAGTGGCTGCCCCGCTTGCAGATCCAGAACTTGGCGATCGGTGTCAGCAGGCGCGCCATCGCAGCTTCGTGCGCATCGCCGCGCCGGTCGAAGGCGCGCGCCAGGCGCAGCGCGAGCGCGGTGGCGGCTTCGCTTTCCAGCGCGAGGTCCGCGAGGACGTTGCGCATGAGGGGCTGCTCGATCAGGCGCTTGCCGAAGGCCGAACGCTGCGCCGTGTGGTTCATCGCGATGGACAGCGCCTGCCGCATCAGCCCGCTGGTGCCGAGCGCGCAGTCCAGCCGCGTCATCGTGCCCATCTCCAGGATCTGCGGCACGCCGCGGCCCTCATCGCCGACCAGCCAGGCCGTGGCGCCGCGGAATTCCACCTCCGAACTGGCGTTGGCCTTGTTGCCCAGCTTGTCCTTCAGCCGCTGGATGAACAGCGCGTTCCGGCTGCCATCGGGCAGCACGCGCGGCAGGAACAGGCAGCTCAGGCCTGACGCGGTCTGCGCCAGCACCAGGAAGGCGTCGCACATCGGCGCCGAGAAGAACCACTTGTGGCCGGTGACGCGGTAACGCGCGCCCCAGTCGTCCCGGCCGTCCGGCTCGGCACGCGTGGTGTTGGCGCGGACGTCCGAGCCGCCCTGCTTCTCGGTCATGCCCATGCCCATGGTCACGCCGGCTTTCTCGCTCCAGCGCTTCAAGGCGGGATCGTAGGCGCGACTCGTGAGCCCTGGCGCCCAGTCGCGGAACACGGCGGCGTTGCCGCGCAGCGCCGGCGTCACCGCATAGGTCATGGAGATCGGGCACAGCACCGACGGCTCGAGCTCGGTGAAAAGCATGAAACCCGCGCCGCGCAGGACATGGGGAGATGGCGAGGCATCGGCCCATGCCGATCCATGCAGGCCCGCCTCCACCGCCGCGCCCATCAGCGCGTGGTAGCTCGGATGGAACTCCACTTCGTCGATGCGGCGTCCGAAGCGGTCATGCGTGCGCAGTTCGGG
>JAJNBO010000296.1 GCA_021156245.1 Ramlibacter sp.
CGGCTGGAAACGGCCAAGTGGGCCAAGGCGATCAAGGACGCGAAGATCGAGCCGCAGTGATGCGCCGCCGCGGCTTCCTGGTCGCGGCTGTCCTGCCCGCGCTCGCCGCGTGCGGCCGCAAGGCGAAGCTGTCGGCGCTGCCCGCCGGCGCCGCGGTGCTGGCGGTGGGTGACTCCATCACTTTCGGGACCGGGGCCACGCCCCAGGCCAGCTATCCTTCGATGCTGGCCAGCATCACCGGCTGGAACGTGGTGAATGCGGGGGTGCCCGGCGACACCTCCGCCGCCGCCCTGGCGCGGTTGCCCGAGCTGCTGCAGCAGCATGCGCCCGCGCTGGTGCTGGTGAGCATCGGCGGCAACGACTTCCTGCGCCGCGTCGCGCCGGACGTCACCCGCGCGAACATCCGCTCCATCTGCAAGCAGGCGCGCGAGGCCGGTGCGCAGGTGCTGCTGGTGGGCGTCCCGGAGGCCAGCGCGTTCGCCGCCGCGGCCAGGTCGCTCGGCGACCATCCCATGTACGAGGAACTGGCCCGCGAACTCGCGCTGCCGCTGCATGCGGGCGGCTGGTCCAAGGTGTTGAGCGATCCGGGCTTGCGCTCCGATCCGATCCACGCCAACGCGCAAGGGTACGAGGTCTTCGCCGCGGGACTGGCGCAGCGCCTGCGCGAGCTCGGCTTGCTGGCCTAGCGGCCGCCCGCTGCGTTCAGACGCCGCCGTGCGGATGCGTGGGGTCCACCCACAGCACCTGCTCGGGCTTCTCCACCGGCTCGATGTCCAGGTTCACCGCGACGGCCTGGCCGTCGCTGCGGCACAGCACGCACTCGAGCACTTCCGTCGGGCTGGCGTTGATCTCCTGGTGAGGAACGTAGGGCGGAACGTAGATGAAGTCGCCGGGCCCGGCTTCCGCGGTGAACTCGAGATGCTCGCCCCAGCGCATGCGGGCGCGGCCTTTCACCACGTAGATCACGCTTTCCAGGTGCCCATGGTGGTGGGCGCCGGTCTTCGCGTTGGCGTGGATGGTCACCGTGCCGGCCCAGAGCTTCTGCGCGCCGACGCGCGCGAAATTGATCGCCGCCTTGCGGTCCATTCCGGGCGTCTGCGCAGTGTTCGGGTCCAGCTGGTTGCCGGCGATCACCCGCACACCGTCGTGCTTCCACTTCGCTTCGTTCGCCGGGTCGTGGGCGTGGTCGTGCCCGTGGTCGTGGGGATCGTGGCTCATCCCGCCAGCGTACACCTGTTGCGGAGAGAATGGCCGCATGCCCGCAGATGCCGTTCCCTTCCTCGACACCGAAGCCCTCCGGCAGCTTGCCGCCTCGCAGCCGGACGAACCGTGC
This sequence comes from Ramlibacter sp., assembly GCA_021156245.1. Taxonomy (GTDB): domain Bacteria; phylum Pseudomonadota; class Gammaproteobacteria; order Burkholderiales; family Burkholderiaceae_C; genus Ramlibacter. Next base: position 1,334 of record JAJNBO010000296.1, read on the forward strand.
GCGGCGTGTGCCGCCTTGAAGTCGCGGGGGTGGGAAGCCCTGTCGGCAACCTTCGATGCCGGGCAACTGCGCAAGGTGGCCACGCTGCGCCGCGCGGACGTCGAAGATCCGACGCTCGAAGAGCACCACCCGGGTGGCACCAACAGCTGGTCGGCCGATGCGCCGATCGCCCCGGCCTTCTTCCCCTACAACCGCTGCGACGTGTGGCAGTGCACGGCTTGCGGCCGGCCGTTCCTGCGCTATACCGAATACGGCGGCTACTACGTGGAAGAGCGCATCCGGCCATTGCAGGCCGCGCTCATTGCCTGAGTCCGATCGCTGCTCGTCCCGACGGATGGCGCGCGAAAAATAGTATGGAAGTTGTAGTCGAGCACGCGCGCAACCGGCCGCCGGTTTCCTACGTGCAGGGGCTGTGCTGCCGCGCTGCGGAAGAGGGCGCCGGTCCGCAGACTCGACCCCCATGACTTCCGACCTCCGAAGATTGCCCGCCTTGCTCGTTCTTGTCGCCGTGATCGGCTTCTCGCTGCCTGCGCAGGCGGATCGCAACCCACCGATGAGCAAGGATGCGTTCGAAGCCGCGGAGGAGCACATCGAGGCGGTGGCCAGGAAGGAACGCAAGGCTTGCGACCGGCTCAAGGGGCGCCCGGCCGAACTCTGCGTCGTGCAGGCGAAGGCGCGCGAAAAGGTCGCCAGGGCCGAGCTCGAGGCCGAGTACGAGCCGAGCCTGGAAACCTGGCAGGACGCACGGGACGCCAAGGCGGCTGCCGACTACGCCGTCGCCCGCGAGAAATGCGACGACTTCAAGGGCGCGGCCAAGGCGCGCTGCGTGCAGGCTGCCAAGTCCGCGCGCGAAGCCGCCATCCGGCTGGCCAAGGTGGAGAAAGTCGCGGCGATGCGCGCCGCCGAGCGGGAGGCCGCGGCCGAGCGCAAGGCGCTCGCCAGGGCCAAGCCCTAGGCCGCCGACTATTCCAGGCCGACGCCGCGCAGGAAGGCGTCCGCCGCCTTGGCACCGGTCGACTCCAGGTCGAAGGCGTCGGTGTCGAGCAGCCAGTTCTGCACCAGCCCGTCCATCAACGCGTGCAGCCCATGCGCCGCAGTCGTGGCCGGCACGGCCAGGCGCACGCCGCGCGCGGCCGCGCTCTGGAGAAAGACGTGGCGGAAGCGGTCGATCCACATCCCCCGCACGCGCAGGTGACGCTCCCGCACCGCGCAGAGGCTGTCGACGTATTCGACCATGTGCGTCGCCACTTCGAAGACCCGCCGCGTCTGAGGGTCGGTGACGGTCTGGCGTAATGCGGCACGAAGCGCCTTCTTCAGGCCCGGCAACGGGTCCGCCTCATCCGGCGCCTCGAGGAGCGACAAGGCCTGCTGCAGAGGCATGGCGACGCGATCCATCATCGCGTTGAAGAGGTCCGCCTTGTCCTTGAAGTGCCAGTAGATGGCGCCTCGCGTCGTTCCGGCGGCCACCGCGATGTCGTTGAGCGACGTGCCGGCCACGCCTTGCGCGAGGAACACGTGCTCCGCCGCGTCCAGCAGCTGCTGTCGCGTGGCGAGGGCGTCTTCCTTGGAGCGGCGGGCCATGACCCCATCAGTATACATTCACACTTGTATGTATATACTCGGGTCTTCGCGCTGGCCCGCCGTCCCGGGGCCCGCCTTCCCATCCTCACCGAACAAGATCCCATGGCTGCTCGCATGCTGCAGGTCCCTGCATGGTCCCTCCTTTCCCTCGTGCTCGCCGGCGCCCTCGCCGCTTGCGGCCAAGGCTCCGGCAACGCGCCGGCCGCCGCGGGCGCGGCGCCGCCGCCGCCGGAAGTGGGCGTGGTGACCGTCGCCACGGGTGATGTCGGCCTCGTGACCGAATTGCCGGGGCGGCTGGAGCCCTCGCGCGTGGCACAGGTGCGCGCCCGCGCCGCCGGTATCGTGCAGCAGCGCGTGTTCCGCGAAGGCAGCGACGTGCGCGCGGGCCAGGCCCTGTACCGCATCGATTCGGCACCCTACCAGGCCGCCAACGCCAGCGCGCAGGCGCAGCTGGCGCGCGCGCAGGCCAACCTGGGCGCCGCGACCGCGCTGGCGCAACGCTATGCACCGCTGGTGGAAGCCAACGCCATCAGCAAGCAGGAGTACGCCAACGCCGTCGCCGCGCAGAAGCAAGCCGAGGCGGACGTGGCCGCGGCACGCGCCGCGGTGCGCACCTCTGAAATCAACCTCGGCTACGCCGCGGTCACCGCGCCGATCTCCGGACGCATCGGCCGCTCGCTCGTCACCGAAGGCGCGTTGGTCGGGCAGGGCGAGGCGACGCCGCTCGCGGTGATCCAGCAGATCGATCCGCTCTACGTGAACTTCACGCAGCCGGTCACCGAAGTGATGAACCTCCGTCGCTCGCTGGAACAGGGCCGCCTGAAGCGGGCGGGTGCCGACGGCGCCGAGGTGCGCGTCCTCCTGGAAGACGGCACCGAGCACCCGCAGCCGGGCAAGCTCCTGTTCGCGGACCTGAGCGTCGACCAGGCCACCGGCCAGGTGACGCTGCGCGCGGAGGTGCCGAATCCGCGGGCGATGCTGCTGCCCGGCATGTACGTGCGCGTGCGGCTGGAGCAGGCCAAGGCCTCGAATGCGATGCTGCTGCCGCAACAGGCCGTGACGCGTTCGCCGCAGGGCGACACGGTGATGGTCGTGGGCAGCGATGGCAAGGTCAGCCCGCGGACCATCAAGGTCGGCGGTTCGCAGAACGGCAAGTGGGTGGTGCTCAGTGGCCTGCAGGCCGGCGAGCAGGTGATGGTCGACGGCTTCCAGAAGCTGCGTCCGGGCGCGCCCGTGAAGCCGGTGCCGTGGAGCGCGACGCCCGCCGCTCCCGCGTCCGCCGCGCCGCAGGCCAAGAGCTGAGGCGCTGACGCATGGCCAAGTTCTTCATCGACCGCCCCATCTTCGCGTGGGTGATCGCGCTGTTCATCATCGTGCTGGGCAGCG
>JAJNBO010000297.1 GCA_021156245.1 Ramlibacter sp.
ACTTTGGACATGCTTTCGCTGGCCTGCTTCATCGCGCCGCCTCCTCGTCGTTTTGGGTCCGCATCCCTATTCTGGGGTGCGGCGGCACTTTAAGATAGCCGGTTCAACCGCAGGAGAACCGTACCCATGGCCGACCTCAACGCCGACTTCGAAGCCGCCGTCGCCAATTCCAAGAAGCTGTCGCAGCGCCCGGACAACGCCACGCTGCTCAAGATCTACGGCCTGTACAAGCAGGCCACCGCCGGCGACGTGACCGAGAAGAAGCCGGGTTTCGGCGACATGGTGGGCCGCGCCAAGTGGGACGCGTGGAACGGGCTGAAGGGAACGTCCAGCGACGACGCCAAGCGCCAGTACGTGGACCTGATCGCGTCCCTCAGCTGAGACCTATTTCGGTTTGCGCCCAGCGGGGGCCCTGGCGGCCTTTGCCGGCGCCTTGTGCGGCTCCGCATGCGGCTTGGCGTGCCTGGCCGCCTTCTTCGCTTCGTGGCTCGCGAGCCCCTGTTCGAAGGCGTGCAGCGGATCCTCCTGCTCCAGCAGTTCGTCCAGGTTGCGGACGATCTCGCTCTCGATCTTGCCCTTGAACACCCCGAGCAGCAGCCCGAGCCGCGCGACCAGCTCGAAGCGGTCCTTCGTCACCTTCAGCTCGCCGCTCGCGCCCGGACGCTTGAAGCTCACCACGTCGGAGAGCTTGCCCTCCTCGTACGTGCAAGCCATGTCCAGCTTGTTCTCCGCGACTTCCGCCCAGCGGAAAGCGAGCTTGCGCGCCTGCGGCAGCCCGAGCCCGTGCTCGCGGACGATGTGGATGTCAGCCAACGGCGCCCTCCTTCAGTAGTCGATGCCGCTCCTGCTTGGGCAGGGCGGCCAGTTGCCGGACCGCATCATAGAACCGCTGCCAGTCGCCCTCCTGGCGGCGGAACAGGGCCTCGAACGCGGGGACCAGTTCGTCGTAGGCGGCCTGCGCCCCGAAGAACGCGTTGTTCGCGTTGGCCACCCACCGGTCATACCCGCGCCAGCGCGCCGGATCGTCGCCGGAGCGCGCCTTCATCTGCTCGTACCCGGCGCGGAACTGCTCCATCACTTCGCGCTTGCGCTGCTCGCGCACGGAGGTCGTCGCGCCAGGCTCGTCGTACACCGCCTTGAGCCGTTCGCGCGTGGCCCGCGACAGCTGGCGGAACTGGCGGCGCCGCGCATCGAAGGCGGCGTACTCCGCGCGCGCCTTCTCGTCCGCATGCTGCTGCAGCCAGCGCTCGCCGCCCAGCCGCTCCACGGCCGTCGCGAACGACTCGTTGAACATCGTGTCGTTCTTGGCGTACACGACCTGGTGCGCCAGCTCGTGGAAGATGATGCGGGCCAGCTCGCCCTCCGGATAGCCGATGAACGTGTTCAGCAGCGGGTCGCCGCCGAGCCAGTTCAGGTAACCGAGCGTCGAGTACGCCGTGACCGGGTACGCGCCCGCCTCCCATCCCTGGCGCGTGAGTTCGGCGGCTTCCGCGCGCGCCGCCGCCTCGTCGTAGTAGCCGCGGTAGCCCACGCATCCCGTCACCGGGAAGCACCAGGTCTTGAGCTCCAGCGAATAGGTGGGTGCGGCCGTCACGTTCCACACCGCGGCGCTGCGATGCAGGTCGGCGTAGCGGTGATAGCTGCGGTTGTCCGGCAGCTTCAGCTCGCTGCTCGCATACGCGCGGATGCGCTGCGCGAGTGCCAGCTTGTCGCGGATGCGCTGCGGCGTCTGCGGCTCCTGCAGCCATTCGTCGATGGGCTTGGCGGCGTTCAGCAGCTTCAGGTGGCCGGTGACCGACTGCCAGTAGTACCCGAGGTTCGCGCATCCCGACAGGCACAGCGTCGTCGCCAATGCCACCCCTGCCACGCCCGCCAGTCCCATGTACAGCGCCTTCTTTCTCACGCGGGCCGGACTTCGACCAGGCAATCGTAGAACGTGGGGGCGCGTCCCAGGTCCGTCAGGCGCTGGCTGGTGAGCTGGTTGACGTTGGTGCCGGCGAGGCCCAGCTTGCGCCACCAGATGCCGAGGCCATGCACGACGCCGGGACGGGCGCGCTGGGAGATCCGCGCCTTGCACAGGTATTCGCCGCGGTCGTTGAAGACGCGCACAATCTGCGCGTCCGCGATGCCGCGCGCGGCGGCATCGTCGGCATGCAGCTCCAGCAGGGGCTCGCCCTCGATGTCGCGCAGGCTCTGCAGGTTGACGAAGGTCGAGTTCAGGAAATTGCGCGCCGGTGGCGAGATCATGGCGAGAGGGTAGCGCGTGGAGCTCCCGGCGGGTTCGTAATTCGGGAGATGGTCCGGCAATCCGTCGAGGCCCTGCCGCGCCAGCCGCTCGCTGAAGAACTCGCAGCGGCCCGATGCCGAGGGGAAGTTGCCGTTGGCGAAGGGCGCCTCGGGGACCTGCAGGCTGGCGAAGCCCTGTTCCAGCAGCAGCTCGAAGTCCACGTGCGTGCCGAACGCCTGGCGGCAGATGGTTTCGTCGCTGTCCCTAAAGCAGGGCTCGGTGAAGCCCATGCGCGCGGCGAGCTCGCGGAACACCTGCGTGTTGGTGCGCGCCTGGCCAACCGGCGCGATCGCCGGGCGGTTCAGCAGCACGTCGGTGTGGCCGTAGGAGCCGTGGATGTCCCAATGCTCCAGCTGCGTGGTGGCCGGCAGCACGTAGTCGGCGAAGTCCGCCGTGTCGGTGCGGAAGTGCTCGAGCACCACGGTGAAGAGGTCCTCGCGCGCGAAGCCCCGCACCACCTTGCCGGACTCCGGCGCGACGGCCACCGGATTGCTGTTGTAGACGACGAGCGCTTCGATCGCGGGACCGAATTCCGGTGACGACGGCCGCAGCAGGTCGTCGCCGATCGTCGTCATGTTGATGGTGCGCGCCTTGCGGCCGGCCAGGAGGTCGGGGCGTTGCAGCGTCGCCTTGTCGGCGGGGAAGAAGCCGGAGCTGGAGAGCAGCAGGCCGCCGGCACGGTGGCGCCAGGCCCCGGTGAGAGCGGGCAGGCACGCCACCGCCCGCACGGCATTGCCGCCGCCGCGCACGCGCTGCATGCCGTAGTTCAGGCGGATCGCGGCCGGCCGTGTCGTCCCGTAGTCCCTGGCGAGATCGCGGATCTGCTGCGCCGGGATGCCGCACACCTGCGCCGCGCGCTCGGGCGACCAGCGCAACGCGCGCTCACGCAGCGCCTCCCAACCGAGCGTGTGCTGTGCGATGTAACCGTGGTCCAGCCAGTCGTTCACGACCAATTCGTGCATCAGCGCCAGCGCCAGCGCGGCATCGGTGCCGGGCAGCAGCTGCACGTGCTCGTGGCACTTCTCCGCGGTTTCGCTGCGGCGCGGATCGATGCACACCAGTTTCGCGCCGTTGCGCTTGGCTTCCTGGGCCAGGCGCCAGAAATGCAGGTTGCTCGCGATGGAGTTGCTGCCCCAGATCAGGATCAGCTTCGCCTCGGCGAAGAACTCCACCTTCATGCCCACCTTGCCGCCCAGCGTCTGCGTCAAAGCCTCGGCGCCGGCCGACGCGCAGATAGTGCGATCGAGCAGCGAGGCGCCCAGCTTGTGGAAGAAGCGCGCGGCGATGCTTTCGCCCTGCACCAGACCCATCGTTCCGCAATAGCTGTAGGGCAGGATGGCCTGGGGATCCCGCTCCGCGATGGCGGACAGGCGCGCCGCGATGTCCGACAGGGCGCTGTCCCAGCTCACGGGCTCGAAGCGCCCGGAGCCCTTGGGGCCCACGCGCCTGAGCGGATGCAGCAGGCGTTCCGGGTCGTGGGTGCGTGCCGCGTAATGGGACACCTTGTTGCACAGCACGCCCCCCGTCGGCGCGTGGTCCGGGTTGCCCTGGACCTTGATGGCGATGCCGTCGCGCACCGTCGTCACCAGCGCGCAGGTGTCGGGGCAGTCGTGCGGGCAGGCGCCGCGCACTTGCAGCTGCGGCAGGGAAACAGGATCCAGGAGTTCGGCCATGAGGTATTTTGCTTAAGGCACGCACATTGTCGCGCCCACGCCCATTCCACCCGGCTCGACAGGGGAAAGCAAGCTCCGGCTAGGACAATCCAGCGCATGCTGAACCGCCGTACCCTGATCCGCGCCGCCGCCGGCGCCGTTGCCGCCATCGGCGCCCCCACCCTGCGCGCGCAGGGCGAACGCATCGTCCTCGCGCAGTCCGCGCCCTTCACCGGCCCCGCCGCGCAGCTGGGCATCCAGTTCCACCAGGGCGCCAGGCTGTTCTTCGATGCGGTCAATGCGCAGGGCGGCGTGCACCGCAAGCCGATCGAGATCGTGAAGCTGGA
>JAJNBO010000009.1:0-950 GCA_021156245.1 Ramlibacter sp.
GGCCACCACGGAACTCAGTGCGAGCGACTGGACGGGTTCGAGGATCCACCCCACCACGATCACTCCCAGCCCGAGCGCGGCCAGGCCAGTCACCAGTCGGCGACCGGCGGCGGTCGGCCGCAACAAGCCCAGGAGCGACAGCAGCATGAGGGCCAGGGTGATGGCGGAGAGGATGGCCACGTGCGCCAGGACGCGGGCCTCCGCCGCTCCGCCGCCCACCGGCAGCCAGCCGAGATAGGCAATGACGAAAGCAGCCGAGACCAGCGCGGACAGCCCCGCCGTCAGCGCGACGCGCCGGTGAGAGCGCAGGAAGACGGCGAGCGCGGCCAGCAGCATCAGCGTCGCCGTGCCGAAGAAAGCGCCCCAGAACCCCGCCGCCAGACTGTCCATCCCCGCACGATAGCGCAAAGCGCCTTCCATGGCTCCTGGCGCGTGGCAGGGCCTCCTTTACACTGTCGCGCGATGTCCGCGATCTTCAATTTCACCTTCGTGCCCTGGTTCCGCTCCGTGGCGCCGTACATCCACATGCACCGGGGCAAGACCTTCGTGGTGGGGGTGGCCGGCGAGGCCATCGCGGCCGGCAAGCTGCAGCACATCGCGCAGGACATCGCCCTGATCCAGAGCATGGGTGTCAAGGTGGTCCTGGTGCACGGCTTCCGCCCGCAGGTCAACGAGCAGCTCAAGGCCAAGGGGCACGCGGCACGCTATTCGCACGGCATGCGCATCACGGATGAAGTGGCGCTGGACTGCGCGCAGGAGGCCGCGGGCCAGTTGCGCTACGAGATCGAAGCGGCGTTCAGCCAGGGTCTGCCGAACACGCCGATGGCAGGCTCCACTGTGCGCGTCATCTCCGGCAATTTCATCACCGCGCGCCCGGTCGGCATCGTCGACGGCGTCGACTTCCAGCATTCGGGGCTGGTGCGCAAGGTGGACGTCGGCGGCATCAGCCG
>JAJNBO010000009.1:962-16714 GCA_021156245.1 Ramlibacter sp.
ATTTCGCCGTTCGGCTTCTCGCCGACCGGCGAAGCGTTCAACCTGACCATGGAGGAAGTCGCGACCAGCGTCGCGATCGCCCTGCAGGCCGACAAGCTGATCTTCCTGACCGAGATCCCGGGCGTGCGCGTGCAGCCGCTGGAGGCCGAGGGCGAAGAGAACCCGATCGACACCGAGCTGCCGCTCGCCGCCGCCGAACAGCTGCTCGCCGGCCTGCCGCCGGCGCAGAACCCGACGGACACCGCCTTCTACCTGCAGCACTGCGTGAAGGCCTGCAAGGCGGGCGTGGAGCGCAGCCACATCATCCCGTTCGCCGTGGACGGATCGCTGCTGCTCGAGATCTATGTGCACGACGGCATCGGCACCATGGTGGTCGACGAGAAGCTGGAGGAGCTGCGGGAAGCCACCGCCGATGACGTCGGGGGCATTCTGCAGCTGATCGAACCCTTCGAGAAGGACGGCACGCTGGTCAAGCGCGATCGCACCGAGATCGAGCGTGACATCGCCAACTACACGATCATCGACCACGACGGCGTGATCTTCGCCTGTGCGGCGCTCTATCCGTACCCCGAGGCGAAGACGGGCGAGATGGCGGCGCTGACGGTGTCGCCGCAGAGCCAGGGCCAGGGCGACGGCGAGAAGGTGCTGCGGCGCGTCGAGCAACGCGCCAGGGCGATGGGGCTGGACAGCATCTTCGTCCTCACCACCCGCACCATGCACTGGTTCCTCAAGCGCGGCTTCGTGCAGGTCGACCCCGACTGGCTCCCCGAGGCGCGCAAGCGCAAGTACAACTGGGACCGACGCAGCATGGTTTTCGTGAAGAAGCTCGTCTAGCGGACACGGACCGACAGCGGCCGCGCGGTCGTCCGACAGCATGGCGAAGGCCGCGCCCTTAGCTTGGGCGCATGCGCTCCTCATCCCTTCGCGACGACACCCTGCTTCAGGGCTTGCGCCGCCACCTGCGCGCCCTTCCCTCCTCCATCGCCGACGACCAGAAGCTCGTTGACAGGCTCGGCTACGCACGGCTCGCACTCCTGGGCGAAGCGTCCCACGGCACCCATGAGTTCTATGCGGAACGCGCTGCGCTGAGCCGCAGGCTGGTGGCGGAGCACGGCTTCCAGGCCGTCGTGGTGGAGGCCGACTGGCCGGACGCCTGGCGCGTCAATCGCTACATCCGCGGCGTGTCCGACGACCCGGATGCTTGCGCGGCGCTGTCCGGCTTCGAACGCTTTCCGACCTGGATGTGGCGCAACACCGTGGTGCGCGAGTTCGTCGAGTGGCTGCGCGAATACAACCAGGGCCTGCCGCCTTCGCGCCAGGTGGGCTTCTACGGCATGGACCTGTACAGCCTGTTCAGCTCCATCGCAGCCGTCCTCACCCACCTGGACCGCGTGGACCCGGAAGCGGCCCAGCGGGCGCGCAGCCGCTACGCCTGCTTCGACCACTTCGAGGAAGACAGCCAGGCGTACGGCTACGCGTCCAGCTTTGGAATGAGGCCGAGTTGCGAGGACGAAGTGATCCAGCAGTTGCGCGAGATGAACCGGAAGGCCGCGGAGCTCCTCGCGGGATCACGCGAGGACCGGGCGGACGTCTTCTTCGCGCAGCAGAACGCCCGCCTGGTGCGCAACGCGGAGGAGTACTACCGGACGATGTTCCACGGCAGGGTGTCGTCCTGGAACTTGCGGGACAACCACATGGTGGAGACCCTGCAGGCGCTGGAGAAGCACCTGGGTGCGTCCGGAAGCCCGCCGAAGATGGTGGTGTGGGCGCACAACTCCCACCTGGGCGACGCCAGCGCCACGGAGATGGGCGACATCGGCGAATGGAACGTGGGGCAACTCGCCCGGGACCGCTGGGGATCGGAAGCCGTGCTGGTTGGCTTCAGCACCCACCATGGCACAGTGACGGCGGCTTCGGAATGGGATGGCGCCGGAGAGCGCAAGCGAGTCCGTCCCGGCCTGGAAGGAAGCTACGAAGAGCTGTTCCACCAGGCCGGCGAGGAGCGCTTCTGGCTGCCCCTGGCCGACGAGCCTGCCCTCGCGGACCTGCTGCGCGAACGGCGGCTGCAGCGGGCCATCGGTGTCATCTACCAGCCGCGCACGGAGCGCACGAGCCACTACTTCCACACCCGGCTGCCGGCGCAGTTCGACGCGATGATCCACATCGACGAGACGCGCGCGGTGGAGCCGCTGGTGCCGGAGCCCACCTGGCACGCCGGCGAACCGGCGGAGACGTATCCGTCGGGGCTTTGACTACGCGGCGACCGGTGCGCTCGCGACCCGTCGCACGGGCCGTTTCCATTGGTGGACGAACACCAGCGCGCCGACGACGAAGAAGATGACGAACCACACGAACGACCAGTTCGCGATTGAGGCACCCAGGAACGTCCAGTCGATCTTGGTGCAGTCGCCGCTGCCGCGGAAGATCATCGGGATCGCGCGCTTCAGCGGGAAGGTTTCGATCATTCCGTAGAAATCGCGGCCGCAGGAAGCGATCTCGGGCGGATACCACTGCAGCCAGCTCTGGCGCGCGGCGACGAAAGCGCCAAAGCCGGCGAACAGCATGATCAGCAGCCCGCCACCCATGTGCGCACCGCGCGACCGCATGACCGCGGCGACGAGCGCGACGAGCGCGACGAGCACGAGGGCATAGCGCTGCACGATGCACATGGGGCAAGGCTCGAGGCCCACCACGTGCTGCAGGTACAGGCCGAAGGCGAGCATCCCGACGCAGAGGAGCGCCACGCCAGCCAGCACGCGCCGCGGGGCCGTCCCGAACCATTCCATCGCATTCCCGCTCATCCTCTTGCGCCCTCCCGGCTGCTCGTTGTACGACTCAGATGCCGGCGCCGGTCTCCACGAACACGCGCGCCCGCCGCGGCGTCACCACCAGCATCTCGCCCTCGCGCAGCCCCATCTCGCGGAACTGCTCCGAGGGGATCTGGGCCTCGATGATCGCCTCTGCCCCGGCATTGTCCACTGCTTTGTTCCCGTCGGCCTGCAGGAGTTCCAGTCGGGCCACGGGACCGACCACGATCGCCCGCGTCAGCCTGGCGACGATGCCCCGCGGCTTGCCCTCGGCGTCGACGGCAGCGCCCGGTGCGTAGCGCTGCACGTCCAGGTCGTGCGGGCGCACGTAGGCGGAAGCCCGGGCGTTCTGGGCGTCGGCATGCTCGGGTGAGGCGAGCTGCAGGCCCTCGAGATGCACCTCGCCCTCGTGGGCGCGGCCGCGGAACAGGTTGACGTCGCCCAGGAAGCCATAGACGAAGGGGCTGGCGGGATGGTCCCACACCTCCTGCGGCGTGCCGACCTGCTCGATGTCTCCGGCGTTCATCAGCACCACGCGGTCGGCGACTTCGAGCGCCTCTTCCTGGTCGTGCGTCACGAAGATGCTGGTGACGTGCAGTTCGTCGTGCAGCCGGCGCAGCCAGCGGCGCAGTTCCTTGCGCACCTTGGCGTCCAGCGCCCCGAAAGGCTCGTCGAGCAGCAGCACGCGCGGCTCCACGGCCAGGGCGCGGGCGAGCGCGATGCGTTGCCGCTGGCCGCCCGACAGCTGCGAGGGGAAGCGGTCGGCCAGCCAGTCCAGTTGCACGAGCTTGAGCAGGTCGTGCACCTTCTTCTTGATCTGCTCCTCGCTCGGCCGCTGCCCGCGCGGCTTGACGCGCAACCCGAAGGCGACGTTCTCGAACACGGTCATGTGGCGGAACAGCGCATAGTGCTGGAACACGAACCCCACCTGACGCTCGCGCACGTGCACGTCGGTCGTGTCCTCCCCGGAGAACAGGATGCTGCCGGTGTCGGCCGTTTCCAGGCCGGCGATGATGCGCAGCAAGGTGGTCTTGCCGCAGCCGGACGGCCCCAGCAGCGCGACCAGTTCGCCGGACGCGATGTCCAGGGTGACGTCCTTCAGCGCCTTGAAGTCGCCGAAGTTCTTGCTGACGTTGCGGATCTCGATGCTCATGCTGTTTTGCCTTCCACGGCGTGCGCAGGCAATGGCCGCTCGGGCGGCATTTCCGACGCAGCCTTCATGTCGCGTTCCTGCTTCCATTCGGCGGCGGACTTCACCGCCAGCGTCACCAGCGCCAGCAGCGCCAGCAACGACGCCACGGCGAACGCGGCGACCGACTGGTATTCGTTGTAGAGGATCTCCACGTGCAGCGGCATGGTGTTGGTCTGGCCGCGGATGTGGCCGGAGACCACGGAGACCGCGCCGAACTCGCCCATGGCGCGGGCGTTGCACAGGATCACGCCGTAGATCAGGCCCCACTTGATGTTGGGCAAGGTCACGTACCAGAAGGTCTGCCAGCCGGTGGCGCCCAGCACGATCGCGGCCTGCTCCTCGTCGTTGCCCTGGGCCTGCATCAGCGGGATCAGCTCCCGCGCGATGAAGGGGAACGTGACGAACACCGTCGCCAGGATGATCCCGGGCACGGCGAAGACGATCTTGATGTCGTGCGCCTCCAGCCAGGGGCCGAACCAGCCCTGCGCGCCGAAGACCAGCACGTAGATCAGGCCCGCGACCACCGGTGAAACGGAGAACGGCAGGTCCACCAGCGTGGTCAGGAAGGCCTTGCCGCGGAACTCGTACTTCGCGATCGCCCAGGCGGCGGCCACGCCGAAGACCAGGTTCAACGGCACCGCGATGGCCGCCGTGAGCAGCGTGAGCCGGATTGCCGCCCACGCGTCCGGCTCCTTGAGCGCCTCGATGTACGCGCCGGCGCCCTTGCGCAGCGCTTCGGTGAACACCGCGGCCAGCGGCAGCAGGAGGAACAGGAACAGGAATACCAGGGCCACGCCGATCAGCGTGCGGCGCACCCAGGTCGCCTCGGTCGTGGTGACCCGCTTGCGGGTGAGGTCGGTGGCCATGGTCAGCCTCCCGAGCGCTTGCGCTGCCACGATTGCAGCGCATTGATCACGAGCAGCATGATGAAGGAGAACAGCAGCATGACCGTCGCCACGGCCGTGGCGCCCGCGTAGTCGTACTGCTCCAGCTTGCTGATGATGATCAGCGGCGTGATCTCGGACACCATCGGCATGTTGCCGGCGATGAAGATCACGGAGCCGTACTCACCGATCGCGCGCGCGAACGCCATCGCGAAGCCGGTCAGCAACGCGGGCGCGATCGAGGGAAGGATCACCTTGGTGAAGGTCTGGAACCGGGTGGCGCCCAGGCACATGGCCGCCTCCTCGAGCTCCTTCTCCGACTCCTCCAGCACCGGCTGCACCGTCCGCACGACGAAGGGGAGGCCGATGAAGATCAGCGCGATGACCACCCCGTTCGGGTTGAAGGCGAGCGTGATGCCCATCGGCTCGAGGTACTGGCCGATCCAGCCGTTGCCGGCGAGCAGCGCGGTGAGCGAGATGCCGGCCACGGCCGTCGGCAAGGCGAACGGCAGGTCCACCAGCGCGTCCACGAAGCGCTTGCCCGGGAACGAATAGCGCACCAGCACCCAGGCGACCAGCAGCCCGAACACCACGTTGACCAGCGCCGCGATGAAGGAGGCGCCGAAGGTCAGGCGATACGACGCCAGCACGCGGGGCGAACTCACCGCCACCCAGAACTGGTCCCACGTCATGGTGAAGGTCTTGAAGACCAGCGCGGACAGCGGGATCAGGACGATCAGGCCCAGGTAGAAAAGGGTGTAGCCCAGGGTCAGGTTGAACCCGGGCAGCACCTTCCGGCTGGCGCCGCGGCTGGCCGCTGCCGGCGCGGGCAGCGGCGCAGCGATGCTGGCGCCACTCATTTGACGGTGTAGATCTTGTCGAACTGCCCGCCGTCGTTGAAGTGCACCTTCTGGGCTTCGGACAGGGAGCCGAACAGCTCCTGCACCGGGAACAGCTTGATCGGCTTGAACTTGGCGTTCTTCTTCAGGACGGCCGCATTGGTCGGGCGGATGTTGTGCTTGGCGGCGATCTCCTGCCCTTCCTCGGTGTACAGGAAGTTCAGGTACGCCTTGGCCAGCTCGCCGGTGCCCTTCTTGGCCACGGTGCGTTCCACCACCGCCACGGGGTTCTCGGCAATGATGCTGATCGACGGGTAGACGACGTCGACCTTGCCTTCACCGAACTCGCGGTTGACGGATTCCACTTCCGACTCGAAGGTGATGAGGGCGTCGCCGATGTTCCGCTGCAGGAAGGCGGTGGTCGCGTCGCGACCGCCGCGCGCCAGCACCGGCACGTTCTTGAACAGCTTGGAGACGAACTCCGCCGCCTGCGCGTCGGTGCCGCCCTTCTTCTTGACGTAGCCCCAGGCCGCCAGGTACGCATAGCGGCCGTTGCCACCCGTCTTCGGGTTCACGACGACGACCTTGACGTCCGGCTTCAGCAGGTCGTCCCAGTCCTTGATGCCTTTCGGGTTGCCGTTGCGCACCAGGAACAGCATGGTCGACGTGGTGGGCGCCGCGTTGTGCGGAAAGCGCTTGGCCCAGTCCTTGGCGACCACGCCGCGGTCCGCGAGGAATTCGATGTCGGTCGTGGTGTTCATCGTCACCACGTCGGCGTCGAGGCCATCGGCGACCGCACGCGCCTGCGCACTGGAGCCGCCGTGGGCCTGCTCGATCTTCACGTCCTTGCCCGCGGTCTTCTTGTACCAGGGCACGAAGGCGGCATTGATGTCCTTGTAGAACTCGCGCGCGACGTCATAGGAGACGTTCAGCAGGGTCTGCTGCGCGGAGGCGACACCGCTGGCCGCGATGGCGAGGGAGGCGAGGAGGAGCTTGAACTTGGTCATGTCTTCTTATCGATTCGGCTGGGGAGTCATGCGCAGGTAGGGACGGACGGCCTGGAAGCCCTTCGGGAAGCGCTCGGCCAGCTCCTTCGGATCCTGGATGCTGGGAACGATCACGACGTCGTCGCCCTGCTTCCAGTTGGCCGGCGTGGCGACCTTGTGGCTGTCCGTCAGTTGCAGCGAGTCGATCACGCGGAGGATCTCGTCGAAATTGCGGCCCGTGGAAGCGGGATAGGTCAGCGTCGTGCGGATCACCTTCTTCGGATCGATGATGAACACGCTGCGCACGGTGGCATTCACCAGCGAATTGGGGTGGATCATGTCGTACAGGGTGGCCACCTTCTTGTCCGCGTCCGCCAGGATGGGGAAGTTGACGGTGGTGTTCTGCGTCTCGTTGATGTCCTTCACCCACGCGTGGTGCGAGTCGACCGGATCCACGCTCACGGCGATCGGCTTCACGCCGCGCTTCGCGAACTCGGTCGCCAGCGCCGCCGTCTTGCCCAGCTCGGTCGTGCAGACCGGCGTGAAGTCGGCCGGATGCGAGAACAGGACCACCCAGGAATCACCTGCCCATTCATGGAACCGGATCATGCCGGCGGTGGAGTCCTGCGTGAAATCAGGCGCGGTATCGCCCAGGCGCAAGGTGCTCATGGTCTGTCCTTCAGGAAAGGTAGCAATTGTCGAACCGGCGCCTTCATCCGCCAACGAATATGTCGTTGTTTGTTTATGTCCGATAACGTCTAAGGCGGCTCAGAGAAGAGGACGGAGCTCGCGGGCTGCATCCTGCAGCAGGGGAAGGAGCTCTGCCTGGACCATGCGCGGCTCCAGGCGGTGCCGGGTGGTCACGACGTTGAGCGCCGCGACCACCTGCCCGTCCGGGTCGCGCAGGGGGACGGCGGCGGCGTGCACGCCGAGCTCGTGTTCCTCGTCCGCGATGCAGAAGTCCGCCGCGCGGACCTGTTCGATCAGCGCGCGAAAGCCGCGGCTGTCCACCATCGTGTGCGAGGTCAGGCGCGCCAGCTCGCGTCCCTTCATCCACGTGTTGAAGTCGCGCCTGGGCTTGGCGGCCAGCAGCACCCGGCCCGTGGACGTGGCATGCGCCGGCATCCGGGCCCCGAGGTGCAGCCCGTAGGCCATCAGGGCCGAACCGCTGCGCGCGACGATCACCACGTGGTCGCCATCCAGCACCACGGCGGAGAACGAGTGACCGGTCTGTCCGGCAAGCCGGTTGAGGGTGGGCTGGATGAGGCGCGGCAGGCGGGAAGACGCCAGGTAGCTGCCCGAGAACCGCAGCACCTTGGGCGCCAGCCAGAACCAGCTGCCGTCCGTGTCCAGGTAGCCCAGGTGCGCGAGCGTGAGCAGGTGTCGGCGGGCGGCCGCGCGCGTGAGCCCGGCGCGCTCGGCCGCCAAGGTCGCGTTCAGGCGCTGGCGCTGCGTGTCGAAGCTTTCCAGCACGGCCATTCCCTTGGCCATGCCGGCGATGAGATCCGCGGGAGCGATGGGCATGCGTTTCCGTCTTTGCGCGATGATCGCGCAGTGTGCGCGATGATCGCACAGGGACGGCCCGCAGATCTGTTCGCGCCCTGCTCCAGCGCCTAAGCTGGCGGCAGGAGGCCACACACATGACGACGCGCACCCAGGTTGCGATCATCGGCGCCGGGCCCTCGGGCCTGCTGCTCGGGCAGCTGCTGCACAAGGCAGGCATAGACACCGTGATCCTCGAGCGGCAGACCGCCGACTACGTGCGGGGACGCATCCGCGCCGGCATCCTGGAACAGGTGACCGTGGACCTGTTGAAGGAAGCTGGCGTCGGCGAACGTGTGCAGCGGGAGGGGATCGTCCACCACAGCATCGAGCTGGTGTTCGCCGGCACCCGCCATCCCATCGACGTGCACGGGCTCACCGGCGGCAAGGTCGTGACGGCATACGGCCAGACGGAGCTCACGCGCGACCTGATGGATGCGCGGCAGGGCCTGGGCCTCCCCACCGTGTACGAAGCCGCAGACGTGAGCGTGCACGATTTCGACGCAGACAAGCCCATGGTCCGCTACCGCAAGGACGGCGTGGAGCACACGGTGCAGTGTGACTTCGTGGCCGGCTGCGACGGCTTCCACGGCGTGAGCCGGGCCACGGTGAAGGACAGGATCACCGAATTCGAACGGGTCTACCCGTTCGGCTGGCTGGGCGTGCTGGCGGACGTGCCGCCGGCCTCACCCCATGCGATCGTCTATGGCAACAGCGACCGCGGCTTCTCGCTGTGTTCCATGCGCAGCCTGACGCGCAGCCGCTATTACGTGCAATGCCCGCTCGACGACAAGGTCGAAGATTGGAGCGACAAGCGCTTCTGGGACGAACTGCGGCTGCGGCTGGATCCGGGGCTGGCCGGGAAGGTGATCACCGGTCCCAGCATCGAGAAGAGCATTGCGCCCCTGCGCAGCTTCGTGGCGGAGCCGATGCGCTTCGGGCGGCTGTTCCTGGCCGGCGATGCGGCCCACATCGTGCCGCCGACGGGCGCCAAGGGCCTGAACCTCGCGGCGACCGACGTGAAATACCTGTCGGGCGCCTTCATCGAGCACTACCGCGACAGGAGCGCTGCGGGCATCGACACGTATTCGCAGCGCGCACTGCGGCGCATCTGGAAGGCCGAGCGATTCTCGTGGTGGCTCACCAACCTGATGCACCGCTTCCCGGACACGCAGGGCTTCGGCCAGCGCGTGCAGGAGGCGGAGCTGGACTACCTCGTCCACTCCAGGGCGGCATCCACCGCCCTGGCCGAGAATTACGTGGGCCTCCCGCTCTAGTCCGCGAACTTGCCGCCGGCGCGGATCACCGGGCCCCATTTGTCGATTTCGGCCTTGAGGTGCGCTTGCAGCGCTTCCGGCGTGTTGGTGCGGTCGTCGACGATCTCCGCGCCCAGGTCGTCCATGCGCTTGACCACGGCCGGGTCCTTCAACGCGGCGCGCACGGCCTGGTTCATGCGGTCGACGATGGCCTTGGGCGTTCCCTTGGGCGCGTACACGCCATGCCACACCACCACCTCGAAGTCCTTCAGGCCCTGTTCGTTCAGCGTGGGGGCCTGCGGGAGCACCTTGACGCGGCTCTTGGTCGTCACGCCGTAGAGCTTGACGTTGCCGGCCTTGATCTGCGGCACGGTCTGCGTCGTCTGGTCGCACAGCACGTCGACCTGGCCGCCCAGCAGCGCGTTCATCGCGGGGCCCGTGCCGGAGAACGGCACTTCGGTCAGCTGCACGCCGATGGCGCGCTGGAACATCATGCCGCACAGCTGCGACACGGCGCCCAGGCCGGCGTTCGCGAGGTTGATCTTTTCCTTGTTGGCCTTGATGTAGGCCACCAGTTCGTTGAAGTTGTTGGCGGGGAAATCCTTGCGGGCCAGCAGCGTCATCGGCACTTCCACGGCCTGCGAGACGTACTCGAAGTCCTTCATCGCGTCGTACTGCAGCTTGCGGTACAGCGCGGTGGACGTGGCCATGCCGTTGTGGTGGATGAAGAAGGTGTAGCCGTCGGCGGGAGACTTGGCCACGTGGTTGGCCGCGACGTTGCCTCCGGCGCCGAGCTTGTTCTCGACGACCACGGTCTGGCCGAGGCTCTGGCTCATGCTCGCGGCCAGCGTCCGGGCCACCACGTCGGTGGGACCACCCGCGGCGAACGGGACGACCAGCGTGATCGCCTTGGTCGGCCAGGCGCCCTGCGCCTGCGCGAAGGCTGCGGTGGCCAGGCCCGCCAGCATGATGAGGGTGCGCTTGAACTGCATTGTTGTCTCCTAAAGATGGAGGCCGGAAGTCCCGGCCGCGAAGGCAGCGTAGCGGCGAGCGCACCGTGCGGCATCGGGATGTACCCCAGCCGCGCCTCTGCTAGCCTAGCCTTCCATGACGAGAGCCTTCACGCCGCTGCATGGACTGCGCATCCTGAGCCTCGCGCTCAACCTCCCCGGACCCGCGGCGCTGATGCGCTGCCGCCGCATGGGCGCGACCTGTACCAAGGTCGAGCCTCCCTCTGGCGACCCCATGGGCCACTACAACCCGGCCGCCTACGCGGAACTGCACGAAGGCGTCACGGTGCTGCAGGCCGACCTGAAGTCGCCCGAGGGGCAGGCAGCCGTTCACCGGGCCCTTTTCAAGACTGACGTGCTGCTGACGTCGTTCCGGCCGTCCGCGCTGCGCAAGCTCGGCCTGGAGTGGAAAGAACTACATGCCCGCTATCCGGCGCTGAGCCAGGTGGCCATCGTCGGTGCACCGGGCGCGCGTGCCGAGGAGCCGGGCCACGACCTGACCTACCTGGCGGACAACGGCCTGGTGCCGGGGCTCGAACTGCCGGCCACGCTGTACGCTGACATGTCGGGTTCGCTGATGGCGTCGGAGGCCGTGCTGCAGGCGGCGCTGCGCAAGCACGAGCGCTATGCGGGCAGCGGCGATCCGCATCCGGAAGGCGTGTATCTGGAGGTCGCACTCTCCGATGCCGCAGCGTACCTGGCGTTGCCGCGGCGCTGGGGGCTCACGCACCCGAGCGGGTCGGTCGGTGGCGCGCATGCCGGGTACCGGGTGTACCCGTGCGCCGATGGGCGCGTTGCAGTGGCCGCGCTCGAACCGCATTTCGCCGCGGCCTTGTGCGAGGCGGCAGGCGTCGCGGTGACGGACATGAAGGCGATGTTCGCGAAGGGGACGCATGCGGCAGTTGCCGCGTTCTTCGCGTCGCAAACGCGCGAGCAACTGGATCGGCTGGCGGCGGAGAAGGACCTGCCGATCCACACGATGGCAGACGAAAGCCCTGGATCCCCGCCTGCGCGGGGATGACGGATTACTTCGTCTTGCGCGGCGGCAGGCCCGTGTGCTGCGTGAGCAGCAGGCCCTTCTTGGGCTGGACGGTGGAGTTCTTCCGCCGCGGGCTCGCGTACGTGCCGTCCGTGATCGGCTGGTACGTGGGCACCAGGTGGTGCTTGCCGTTGCCGACCAGGTCGGCGCGACCCATGGCCTTCAGCGCATCGCGCAGCAGCGGCCAGTTGTTCGGGTCGTGGTAGCGCAGGAAGGCCTTGTGCAGACGCCGGCGGCGGTCGCCGCGCACGATGTCCACGCTTTCGCTGTCGCGCGTCACCTTGCGCAGCGTATTCTTTCCCGAGTGGTACATCGCCGTGGCCGTGGCCATCGGGCTGGGATAGAAGGTCTGCACCTGGTCCGCGCGGAAGCCGTTGCGCTTGAGCCAGAGCGCCAGGTTCATCATGTCCTCGTCGCTCGTGCCCGGGTGCGCGGCGATGAAGTACGGGATGAGGTACTGCTTCTTGCCGACCTCCTCGGAGAACTTCTCGAACATCGCCTTGAAGCGGTCGTAGCTGCCGATGCCCGGCTTCATCATCTTGGACAGCGGGCCCTGCTCGGTGTGCTCGGGCGCGATCTTCAGATAGCCGCCGACGTGGTGCTGCACCAGTTCCTTCACGTACTCAGGCGATTGCACGGCCAGGTCGTAGCGCAGCCCGGATCCGATCAGGATCTTCTTGATGCCCTTGAGCTCGCGCGCGCGGCGATAGATCTTGATCAGCGGGCCGTGGTCCGTGTTCAGGTTCTGGCAGATGCCGGGGTACACGCAGCTCGGCTTGCGGCAGGCCGCCTCGATCTCGGGCGTCTTGCAGCCGATGCGGTACATGTTGGCGGTCGGTCCGCCCAGGTCGGAGATCACGCCGGTGAAGCCTTCCACCTTGTCGCGGATGTCCTCGACCTCCTGGATGATCGATTCCTCGCTGCGGCTCTGGATGATCCGGCCCTCGTGCTCGGTGATGGAGCAGAAGGTGCAGCCGCCGAAGCAGCCGCGCATGATGTTCACGCTGAAGCGGATCATCTCCCAGGCCGGGATCTTGGTCGCGCCGTCGTGGCGCCCGTTCGCGTCCGCATACGCCGGATGCGGCGAGCGCGCATACGGCAGCCCGAACACGTGGTCCATCTCCGCCGTGGTCAGCGGGATGGGCGGCGGGGTCAGCCAGACGTCCCTTTCGCCGTGCGCCTGCACGAGCGCGCGCGCGTTGCCCGGGTTGGTTTCCAGGTGCAGGACGCGATTCGCGTGGGCGTAGAGCACGGGGTCCGACCTCACCGCTTCGTGCGACGGCAGGCGGATCACCGTGCGGTCGCGGTTCAGCCGGATGCGCGGGTTCGGCATGAACTGGAGGGTTTGGCCCGCAGCGGCAGGGAGTGAAGAGCCCTCTTCCTTCGCGCAGGTCTCGCCCTGCGCCTTGGCCTGGTCGGCGGTCGTCATGTACGGGTTGACATGGTCTTCCACGCGGCCCGGTGCGTCGACCGTGGTGGAGTCGACTTCCATCCAGCCCTCGGGCGTGGAACGCCGGACGAAGGCGGTGCCGCGCACGTCGGTGATGTTCTCCACCGGCTCGCGCGCGGCGAGGCGGTGCGCCACCTCCACGATCGCACGTTCGGCGTTGCCGTACAGCAGCAGGTCGCACTTGGCGTCCAGCACGATGCTGTGGCGCACCTTTTCGGACCAGTAGTCGTAGTGGGCGATCCGGCGCAAGCTGCCTTCGATGCCCCCGAGGACGATGGGGACGTCCTTGAAGGCTTCGCGGCAACGCTGGCTGTAGACGATGGCCGCGCGGTCCGGCCGCTTGCCGGCCACGTCACCGGGCGTGTACG
Source organism: Ramlibacter sp. (assembly GCA_021156245.1). GTDB lineage: Bacteria > Pseudomonadota > Gammaproteobacteria > Burkholderiales > Burkholderiaceae_C > Ramlibacter. Next base: position 14,336 of record JAJNBO010000009.1, read on the forward strand.
CGTCGTCGCTGCGCAGCTTCCGGTCCGCGGTGTACCGGTTGATCATCGAATCCATGTTCCCGGCGGTCACGCCCCAGAACAGGTTCGGCCTGCCCAGGGCCTTGAACGCTTCGGCGCTGTGCCAGTCCGGCTGGGAAATGATGCCGACGCGAAAGCCCTGCGACTCCAGCACGCGCCCCACGACCGCCATGCCGAAGCTCGGGTGGTCCACGTAGGCGTCGCCGGTGACCAGGATCACGTCGCAGCTGTCCCAGCCGAGCGCGTCCATTTCCTTCCGGCTCATCGGGAGGAACGGAGCGGGGCCGAACCGGTGCGCCCAGTACTTGCGGTAGCTGGTGATCGGCTTCGCGGCGCGCGCGAAAAAGGAAACGTCGACGGGGGCGTTCATGCGGTTTTCGGGGGAACCGCGCATTTTAGGTGGGGCACCGTTCCGGGCGTCCAGCAAGGCTATTCCTTTCGGGTGAGCCATGCCGTTTCCGTAGGCACAAGCGCCACACACATCTTGCAACAAATAGGCAGGGCTGGCATCCTGAAAGCTCAACCGTGGGGAGGCCCATGCGCAACCTGAAAGTGGTCGTCCGACTGGCCGGGGCATTCATCGTGCTGCTGGTGCTCTCCCTGGCCAACATGGCCGTGGCCTTCCATGGCCTGCGGGAGATCGAGCGCCACGCCAGCGAGCTCGAGCGCAACAACGTCGCCTTGCTGAACGCAGCTGCGACCATGCGGGCCGCACAGCTCACCGAAGCCGTCGCGATCCGCGATTTCGTGGGCCAGACCGACTCCGATCGCCAGGCCCTCGCCTTCAAGGCACTGCAGGGCGGCGAGAAGGCTTATGCGGAAGCCGCCGCGACGCTGCTGCGGCTGGCCGAAGGCGAGCAGGCGGACCGCCGCATCCGCGAGCTCGCCCGGAAACTGAAGGGCGCCCATGCGCCCATCTCGGCCAAGCTGCGCGAGGCCATGGAGCTGTCGGACCAGGCCGAGTACGCCCCCGCCCAGGCCATCGTCTACAACGAGGTTCGGCCGTTGCAGGCCGCGATCGGGGCGGACCTCGAGGCGCTCGTGCAGATCACCACCGCGCTGGCCGGCGAGCGGGCGGAGGCCGGCCGGCAGCAGGCCGCGGCGACCGAAACCCGGATCATCCTCTTCATCGTGTTCGGCATCGCGCTCGGCGTCGTGGCCACGTGGATCATCACCCGCGGGATCGTGCGGCCGCTGCATTTCGCGGCCCGCACGGCCGAGGGGGTTGCGGACGGCGACCTCCGGCAGACCATCACGCGCACGTCGCGCGACGAGACGGGGCGCGTGCTCATGGCGCTCGGAAGGATGCAGGCACGCCTGAACACGCTGGTGAGGTCCATCCGCGACAGCGCCGCCGCGGTCGGCAGCGCGTCCGATCGCATCTCGGCGGGCAACACCGAACTCGCCGCGCGCACCGAGCAGCAGGCGGCGTCGCTTGAGGAAACCGCGGCCAGCGTCGAGGAGCTGACCGCCATCGTCAAGCAGAACAGCGACAGCGCGGGCAAGGCCAGCACCCTCGCGCACGAAGCCTCCAGCCTGGCGCAGGACAGCGGCCAGAAGGTGGAGGGCGTGGTCCGCACCATGGAGGGCATCCACCAGTCGTCCCGCAAGGTGGCCGACATCGTGGGCGTCATCGACGAGATCGCGTTCAAGACCAACCTGCTGGCGCTGAACGCGGCAGTGGAGGCCGCCCGCGCCGGCGAACACGGGCGCGGCTTCGCGGTGGTCGCAGCCGAAGTGCGGCTGCTGGCGCAGCGCAGTGCCGAAGCCTCGAAGGACATCAAGCAGCTGGTCGGCGCCGCCGTGGACCAGGCGCGGCAAGGCAGCCAGGCAGCGACCCAGGCGGGGGAATCCATGGCGAGGGTGGTCGCGGTGGCCCACGAAGTCGCGCAGCTGGTGTCAGACATCGCGACGGCCAGCAACGAACAACGCGCCGGCATCGAGCAGGTCAACGCCACGATCTCGCAGATGGATTCGGCCACCCAGAGCAACGCTGCGCTGGTGCAGGAAATCAACCTCACCATCGAGTCGCTGCTGGCCCAGGCGGGCGAACTCATGGCAGCCACCACCCGCTTCCGGCTCGACGAAGAGGAAACGCGCGCCGTCGGCGACACGGCGTTGGCGGAGATGCCGGCGCTGCAGCCGCTGGCCTGGCAAGGCGGCTAGCGGCGTTCCTCCTGCAGCCGCTGTTGCGAGCGGGCGATGAGTTCGAGGACCGGGCCCGCTTCCTCGCTGCGCGCCATCAGCGCCAGGCAGACCATCGACAGCAGCAGCTCACTGCGTTCCGGCCCCACCGCGCCCAAGGCGCGGCACAACGCCGTGTAGGCGCCATCCAGTTCCGCTTCGTTCATGGCCGCAATC
>JAJNBO010000298.1 GCA_021156245.1 Ramlibacter sp.
GATCGGCGGCCACACGAACTTCATCGTGAACCCGACCAGGATCAGGAACACGATCACCTGAATGATGAGGGTACCGGTGATGCTCACTTTTTCATCCTTGCTCCCGGCCGCCGTTGCGCGCCGGGAAATGTTGGGACCGAAAGGATGGGTTTAACGCGCGGCCAGCTGGCCCAGGAACGGGTTGGCGGTGGCGAACCACAGCGCGATACCGGTGCCGATGATGAAGGCAGCGTCGATCAGGCCGGCCAGCAGGAACATCTTGGTCTGCAGTTCGTTCATCAGCTCGGGCTGACGGGCCGCAGATTCGAGGTACTTGCTGCCCATGATGCCGATACCGATGCAGGCGCCGATGGCGCCCAGGCCGATGATCAGGCCGGCGGCCAGTGCGACGAAGCTGATGACTTGTTCCATTGTTTCTACTCCTAGGGACTTTTGGTGGTTGACGAGAAAAGGGAAGCGAACTCTGTGCGGCGCGCCGTTTAGTGCGCGTCGTGGGCCTGGCCGACGTAGACGAGCGTCAGCATCATGAACACGAACGCCTGCAGCGTGATGATCAGGATGTGGAAGATCGCCCAGGCCGAGCCCGCGATGATGTGGCCGATGGCCAGGCCGATGCCGGTGGCGGACAGCGACCAGGCGCCGCCCATCAGGGCGATCAGCAGGAAGATCAGCTCGCCGGCGTACATGTTGCCGAACAGCCGCATGCCGTGCGAGACGGTCTTGGCGACGAACTCGATGATCTGCATCATGAAGTTGAACGGCCACAGCAGCGGATGGCTGCCGAAGGGCGCGGTGAACAGCTCGTGCACCCAGCCGCCCAGGCCCTTGATCTTGACGTTGTAGAACAGGCAGACCAGCAGCACGGCCAGCGACAGGCCCATGGTGATGGAGAGGTCGGCGGTGGGCACGACGCGCATGTAGGCGTGGTGCGGGTCATGGCCGGCGGCGCCGTACATCTGCGCCCACAGGGCGGGGATCAGGTCGACGGGCAGCAGGTCCATCGCGTTCATCATGAAGATCCAGACGAACACGGTCAGCGCGAGCGGCGCCACGAACTTGCGGCTCTGGGCGTTGTGCACGATGCCCTTGGCCTGCGAGTCGACCATCTCCACCAGGATTTCCACCGCGGCCTGGAAGCGGCCCGGCACGCCGGGGGTCGCCTTGCGCGCGGCCTTCCACAGCAGCAGGCACGTCACCACGCCCAGCAGGATCGCCCAGAACAGCGAGTCCCAGTTGAAGACGGTGAAATCGACGACGTTGGCCGGCTTCTTGTTCTGCCAGAACGTCAGGTGGTGGACGATGTATTCGCCTGCGGTCTGACCTTGCCCCGCGGTGTTTTCAGCAGCCATGTTTGTCGTCTAAGCGTTGTTCGTCTTGGGCTTAGGCGCGAACGCCAATGCCACCCAGTACACCTTCATCGCGAGGACCAAGCCCACCAGCAATGCCGGCCAGCTCAGTCCCGCCACCAGCCTCGGCGCCATTGCCAGCATGGCAAGCGTCAAGGCGATCTTCACCATCTCCCACATCAGGAACCCGACCGCCGCGGAACCTGCATTGAGGGACGAGAACCTTCCGGTGAGCCCCCGCGCGAACACGGCCGCGGGGATCACCACGGCCAGAGCCCCATACGCGACGGACCACCCCACGTTTTGCCTTCCGGTCAGGACCCAGGCGACCAGAGCCGCCACGAACCCCACTCCCGCCTGCCCCGCCACCACCCACCACGGGGACACCGGGGGGTTCTGCTCACGAACGCGGCGCGCCTCTTCGGCGCTCAGCGGTCGGACGGGGGAAGCTTCCTCCTGGTCTTCGGGCAGCGGGGCGATGTTTTTGTTTGGCATACCTGCCGATGTAACCGCCGCTGTTGCGCCTGAAAATTTTGGAAAGCCTCCCATTATAAGTAGAAACCCAGGCACCTCCGCCAGGTCGTGCTCGGCCGGACGCGTGGAGGGGCGTGCGGTGTCCCTTGCAGGACACAATGCGGCGGTCCGAACACGGGGATTCCCATGCGCAACGTGCTGCTCTTCCTTCACATCGCCGGCGCCATCTTCTGGATGGGCGGCATGGCCTTCATGGTGATGGCGCTGCGGCCGGCCCTGCATGCGCGGCTGGAGCCGCCGCTGCGCCTGCCGCTGGTGGTGGAGGTGCTCCGGCGCTTCTTCGTGGTGGTGATCGTCAGCATCGCGCTGCTGCTGCTGTCCGGCGTGCCGCTGCTGCTGCAGGCCCCCGGTGCGCGGGCGCCGGCCGGCTGGCACGTCATGGCCGGACTGGGCATCGTGATGATGCTCGTGTTCGGCCACATCTGGTTTTCTCCCTGGCGGCGGCTGAAGCTCGCCGTCGCGCAGGAGGCCTGGCCGGAAGGCGGCAAGCGCATGAACCAGATCGCGCTGCTGGTGAAGGTGAACCTGGCGCTGGGGTGGATCGCCATCGGGGCCGTGCTCTTGTGGCGCTGAGCGGAGACAATGGCGGCATGAGCGAACCCATCCCTGCCCTGCCCTGCTACCTGAACGGTGAAATGAGCACCGTTCGCGACGCCAAGGTGAGCGTCCTCGACCGCGGCTTCATCTTCGGAGACGGCGTCTACGAAGTCGTGCCGGCCTACGAAGGCCGCCCGTTCCGCTTCGAGCAGCACATGGCGCGGCTGGACCGCAGCCTGGGCGAAATGCGCATCCGCAATCCGCTGGACCGCGCGGGCTGGCGGGCCATCGTGGACAAGCTCATTGCCGCGTATGCGCAGTACGCTGGCAAGAAGCCGGAGGAAACCAACCAGCTCGTGTACCTGCAGGTCACCCGGGGCGTCGCGATGCGCGACCACGTCATGCCGCAGGACATCGAGCCGACGGTGTTCGCCATGGTGAACCGTCTCTACATCTACACGCCGGAAGAGCGCAGCAAGGGCGTGGCGTGCGTGACGGCGGACGACTTCCGCTGGAAGAAGGCGCACATCAAGAGCCTGAGCCTGGCCGGCGCCGTGCTGTCGCGGCAGATGAGCGCCGACGAGGGCGCCAACGAAACCATCATGTTCCGCGACGGCTGGCTCAGCGAGGCCGCGGCGTCCAACGTCTGGGTGGTGCAGGGCGGCAAGGTGCTGGGGCCGGTGAAGGACAACCTGGTGCTGGAGGGCATCCGTTACGGACTGATCGAGGACCTCTGCCGCAAGGCCGGGGTTGCCTTCGAGCTGCGCCGGGTGAGCCGCGAAGAGGTGCTGTCGGCCGACGAGATCATCCTGTCGTCGGCCACCAAGGAGGTGGTGCCCTGCACGTCCCTGGACGGCAAGCCTGTTGGAAACGGGCGGCCCGGCCCCATCTACGAGAAGCTGTTCGCAGGCTACCAGCAAGCCAAACACTCCTCCTGAATGTCCGCCTCGATCCATCCGCCCCCATCCGCCAGCGACCCCCGCAAGGAGTCGCTGATCGAATACCCGTCGCTGTTCCCCATCAAGGTGATGGGGCCGAAGGTGGACGGCTTCGTGAACGCGATCACCTCGGTGGCGCGGCGGTTCGATCCGGCCTTCGACGCGTCGACGGTGGAGCTGCGCGACAGCAGCAAGGGCAACTACCTCGGCATCACGATCACCGTGACGGCCACGAGCCGGGAGCAGCTGGACGACCTGTACCGGGCGCTCACTGCGCACCCGATGGTGAAGGTCGTCCTCTAATCATGCTGACCAGGGTGCTGGGGCAGGTCGACTACCTCCCCACGTACCAGGCCATGGCGGCCTTCACGGAAGGCCGCACCGCCGGGACGCCCGACGAACTGTGGCTGTGCGAGCACCTGCCGGTGTTCACGCAGGGGCTGGCCGGGAAGGCCGATCACGTGCTCGCCCCGGGCGAAATTCCGGTCATTGCCACCAACCGCGGCGGGCAGGTCACGTACCACGGCCCCGGACAGGTGGTGGGCTATCCACTCCTCGACCTGCGCCGCGCCGGGTACTTCGTCAAGGAGTACGTCTACCGCATCGAGGAGGCGGTGATCCGTGCGCTGGCGGAGTACGGGGTCACGGGGCATCGGGTGACGGGTGCGCCGGGGATCTATGTCCGGCTGGAGGACCCGTTCTCGCACGAGCGGGTGCCTGCCGGTTCCGGGTTCACCGGCCTCGGCAAGATCGCCGCCTTGGGCATCAAGGTCAGCCGGCATTGCACCTACCACGGCGTGGCGCTGAACGTGGCGATGGACCTGGAACCCTTCTCGCGGATCAACCCCTGCGGCTACGCCGGGCTTCAAACGGTCGACCTTTCTACAATCGGCGTTTCCACCACCTGGAACGAA
>JAJNBO010000299.1 GCA_021156245.1 Ramlibacter sp.
CGGCCTGACGCCGGCGCGCATGGCGCTGGCCTGGTGCTACGGCAACTGGCGCGTGGCGAGCACCATCATCGGCGTGACTTCGCTGGCGCAGCTCGATGAGAACGTCGATGCACTGGACACGAAGCTGTCCCCGGAACTGCTGGCGGCCATCGACAAGATCCGGTGGGAGGACCGGGACCTGGCGGCGTGATGGCGAAGAAGGACCACGTCAGCGAGACACCGGCGACCGCCCTGCTCAAGGCGAACGGGGTCCCATTCACCGAGCACCCGTACGAATACCTCGAGCACGGCGGCGCGCAGCACAGCGCCCAGGTGCTCGGCTTCGATCCGTTCACCGTGGTCAAGACCCTGGTGATGGAGGACGAAAAGGCGCGGCCGCTGATCGTGCTGATGCACGGCAACCGCACCGTTTCCACCAAGAACCTGGCACGGCAGATCGGGGCCAAGTCGGTGCAGCCCTGCAAGCCCGAGGTCGCGAACCGCCACAGCGGCTACCTGGTGGGCGGCACGTCGCCTTTCGGCACCCGCAAGGAGATGCCCGTCTACGTGGAGGAAAGCATCCTGTCGCTGCCGCGCATCGTGCTCAATGGCGGGCGCCGGGGCTACCTCGTGGGCATAGCCCCGCAAGTCGTGGTGAAGCTGCTCGGCGCGAAGCCGGTGAACTGCGCGCTGGCAGACTAGCAGCCATAAAGACAGGAGGAGCCCCCGCATGGACGCCATCTATCCCGCAGCCGCCGTCGTCGCCGCGTACCTGCTGGGGTCGCTGGCCTTCGCCGTGCTGGTGAGCAAGGCCATGGGGCTGTCGGACCCGCGCACGTTCGGCAGCAAGAACCCGGGCGCGACCAACGTCCTGCGCTCCGGCAGCAAGGCCGCGGCCATCGTGACGCTGCTGCTCGACGCGTTGAAGGGTTTCGTGCCCGTGATGCTGGTGCGAGCCTATGGCCGCCGATACGGCCTGGACGAAGGCACGGTCGCGATGGTCGGCCTCGCGGCCTTCCTGGGCCATCTCTACCCGGTGTTCTTCCGCTTCCAGGGCGGCAAGGGCGTGGCCACCTTCCTCGGCGTCGTGTTCGGCATCCATTGGCTGCTGGGCGTGGCCACCGGCCTGACCTGGCTGATCATCGCCTTCTTCTTCCGCTACTCGTCGCTGGCGTCGCTGGTGGCCGCGGTATTCGCGCCGCTCTTCTACCTGCTGGGCGATCGCCTGCAGTGGTACGCGGCCAAGCCGATCGCGTTCTCGCTGTTCGTCATGGCCGGATTGCTGGCGTGGCGGCATCGCGAGAACATCCGCCGCCTCGTCGAGGGCAGGGAATCGCGGCTCGGCGCGAAGAAGGCCTAAGGAGCCCGCGTGCAAACCGTCCGCCTCGAGCGCTGGTCCGAATTCGTGGGGCAGGCTGACGCGATGGAAGGCTGGGCCTTCCGCGGCCACGTCTCGGCGCAGTGGCCGCTGGTGCCGTCCCTCACGCGGCGGCTGCTGCAGTTCGCGCCGGAGCCGCGCCTGTGGCCCTTGCGTGAAGCGCGCGCCATGCGGGTGTTCCGCCGCAAGGCGCACATCTACCTGCAGGACCGCACCGCGCTGGAGGACGACCTGCGCTGCCTGGCGCTGATGCAGCACCACGGCGCCGCGACGCGGCTGCTGGATTTCACCAAGTCGCCCTTCGTGGCGGCGTTCTTCGCGCTGGAGAGCGCCACGCGCGACGTCGCGGTGTTCGCGCTGAACACGCCGGCACTGTGGAACCGGCCGCCGGACTTCGATCCGTCGCTCACGCGTTCGGTCATCGACCCGCGCGTGGCGGGGAATTTCGAGCGGTACTTCGCCGGCAACAAGCTGCCGGTGCTCTGGTACGGCGAGCCGTCGGAGATGGACAGCCGCCTCGTTGCGCAGTCCGGCCTGTTCGTGGTGCCGGGCGTGCTGGACCAGCCGCTGGACGTGATCCTCGACGGCTATGGCGGCTCCGAGGGCTTGCTCACCAAGTTCGTGCTGCCGCTGTCCATGCGCGACGACGCGATGCGCGCGCTGTACCGCATGAACGTCACCTACGCCACGCTGTTCCCGGATCTCGACGGCCTCGCGCGTTCGGTCAGCTACGAGCTGGAGGCGATCTGGGAGCGGCTGGTGGAGGATTACGAGAGGTCGCATCCGGCGTAGGGGCGCTCGACCACCAGATCCAACAACCGGACGCAGAGGACGCAGAAGTTACGCAGAAGACGCAAAAGGGACCCAAAACCTTTATGGATCCCTTCTGCGTCTTCTGCGTCACTTTTGCGCCTTCTGCGTCCGGTTGTTAGGTTTGGAGGTCGCCCGAGCCTCACTCCTGCTCGATCAGGTACCGCGTCACCTGCGGCGGCTCCTCGCCGACATGGAAGGCGAGGCGGCGATCGCGCAGCGCGACGTCGGCGCCGGTGATGCGGTCGAAGCGGCGGAGGTGCTCGGTCCACGAAGGATCGATGATCTGCTCGACGTACCGCTCCGGATGGTTCAGGTCGTGCAGCAGCTGCCAGTCGAGCGCGCCCTGGCGCAGCCGGCTGCGTCGGCTCTCCTGCATCAGCGCGAGGAATTCGGTTTCGCGCGCCGGATCGATGGTGTACTCGATGCGCACCTGGATCCGACCGGCGCGCAGCGGCACCTCCAGATCCGGCACCTTGATCACGCGGGACGGCGTCAGGTCCTCCTCCGTCCCGCGGTCCACGGTCCGGCGTTGCGCGATCCACATCGCCAGCACGCTGGTGGCCGCCGACAGCGCCAGCGCAGTGGAGATCGACGTCCACGTGGCCACCTGGCCCCACAGTGCCGCGCCCAGCGCCGTGGATCCCATCAACGCCATCTGGTAGATCGACATGCCGCGCGCCCGCACCCAGTCGGGCAAGGCCATCTGCGCGGCCACGGTCAGCGAGTTCGCGACCGTGATCCAGGCCATGCCCGCGAACACCATCGCCGGCACCGCGATGTAGATGCCAGGCGCATAAGCGACGATCAGCGCGGCCGCGGACTGGATGGCCGTCCCCGTCAGCACCCGCGGCTGCAGCGGCAGCCAGGCGCGGATGCGCGGCATCAGCAAGGCCGCGATGATCGCGCCCACGCCCATGGACGCCAGCAGCACGGTGAACGTGCCGGCCTGCCCGCCGGGCATGGCGCGCGCCACCAGCGGCAGCAGCGCCAGCAAGGCGGTGGAGTGCAGGAAGAACAGCGCGATGCGCAGCATCACGGCGCGCAGGCGGCTGGACTGCCACACGTACTGCACGCCGACGCGCATGGCATTGGCCAGCGGCTCGCGGCCGAGCGGGCTTTCCTGGTGCACGCGGCGCCACCGCATGATGGTCACGCCCGCGATGATCGACAGCACGGCGTTCAGCACGAACACGTACGCGCTGCCGACGCTGGCGATCAGCGCGCCCGCCACGAGCGGCCCGATGATGCGGGAGGCGTTCATCGCGATCCCGTTCAGCGCCAGGGCCTGCGGCAGCAGCGGCCGGCTCACCACCTCGGGGATGATCGCGGCGAACACCGGCCAGCGCATCGCAAGGCCGACGCCGTTGGCAAAGGTCAGGGCCAGCAGCAGCGGCGCCGTCATGGCGTCCAGCAGGATCACGGCGCACAGGATCGTCGAGACGCCCGCCACCCAGAACTGCGTGGCCATGAAGTAGCGACGCCGGTCCACCGTGTCGGCCAGCGCCCCGCTCGGCAGGCCCAGCAGGAACACCGGCAACGTGGATGCGGTTTGCACCAGCGCCACCCACAGCGGCGAGGGACCGATCGACGTCATCAGCCAGGCCGACGCCACGTCGCTCATCCACATCGAGGTGTTCGCGGCGAGCCAGGTGAACCACAGCATGCGGAACACGGGCGCCCGCAGCGGCGCGAGGGCGCTTTCGCGCGGGCGCGCAGGCGCTGTTCCGGGGAGCGTGGAGTCCGGCAAGGCAGCGAACGCTAGTAGCGGCGCTCCAGCACCAGCATGTCGTTCTCGCGCTTCATCTGGAAGCGGGTGAGGAAGCTGTTGCCCAGGAGCACGTAGGGCATGGAGGCGCCCAGCACCGCCGCGTCGACGTCGTACACCTCGACGTCGCCCACGCGCACGGAGGCCAGCTTGACGCGCCACATCTGCACGGTGCCGTTCGCCGTGCCCCCGACCCCGGGGACGCCCTTTCGGTAGTCGATGCCCAGCCGCTCGGCATCGCGCAGGCCGATGGCGACGGAGGTCGCGCCCGTGTCGACCATGAACTGCACGGCGCGGCCGTTGATGGCGCCTTGCGACATGAAGTGCCCGCC
>JAJNBO010000300.1 GCA_021156245.1 Ramlibacter sp.
AAAGCTTCCATCCTCCAGGCGCCGCAGTGCCTGCACGCGGGCCTGCGCGACGGGCACGTCGTAGTTGGCGGCGTGCTGGCGCATGCGCCGCAGCAGCTCGGGGCCTTCGATACCCTCCGGGAATCCGGGCACATTGCGCGTGCGGGGAATGCGCTGCAACCGGCTGCCGCCGTCGTCGAGCACCACGGCCTTGCGCTTGTAACGGCCCAGGTAGACGGCGGCGGTCAGGCCGGCGGCGCCGCCGCCGATCACCAGGCAATCCAGCAGATCATCGTTGTGCATGCAGAGCGTTTCAGTCGGCCCAAGGCAGCCGCTTGGCGACCATCAGCCAGAAGATCAGGAGGAAGACGAAGAAGGCGACGCACCCGAGGGCGGTCCACCAGTGGAACATCCTGTCGTACGCCGCGGGCACCGGGGCCCCGCTGCGCTGCGCTTGCGCCATGACGTTGCGCATGCGGATCTGGATCACCACCACCGGCACCCAGCACGCGATGGCGACCGCGTACAGGCCCAGCGACCACGCCACCCACGGCGTGGAATACGGCAGCTTCAGCATGTGCACGAGCGCCAGGCCGCTCACCGGTTGCAGCACGGCAGTGGTGGTGGTCAGGAGCCAGTCGGCGAGCACCACGTTGCGCGTGGCCATGGCGATGCCGCCCACCTGCCGCCGCAAGGTGGCCGCGAACAGGTGGAAGGCCGAGCCGACGCCGGCGCCGAACAGGATCGTCGACGAGAGCACATGGATCCATTTCAGGAGGACGTAGTCCATCACGCGCGCCGGGGCTCCAGCGCCCACAGCAGGAGGATGGCTGCAAGGATGGGCAGGTTCTTCGAGATCGGTCCGTAGGGATGCAGCCAGTATTCGGGCAGGAAGACGGTGATGAGCACGGTGTAGCCGCCGATCAGCGCCAGCTGGGCGAGCCAGACCCAGGGCCGCCACCGGGCCGGAGAGGCGAGCGTGAGCACACCAAGCAACAGGTCCAGCAGCGCGGCGCCGTACAGGGCGAGCGTCGCGATCGCCCCCTGCAGCCCGACCTGCGCGAGCAGTGCGTAGCTGTCCCGGACCGGGTACAGGCCGAACGACACCACGGCCGTCCAGAACCACATGAAGGCCAATGCAACCCGCAGCACCGGCAGCCACAGGTCGAGCACCGCCTCGCGGCGGGCGGCCTCACGCGCCGCGGGCGCGATGAAGTCGCGCGGCGGCCGCGGTGGACGCGCAAGCAACCGGGCGAGGCCGTTGTCACGCGCGGCATTGCCGGCCAGAAGCATGTCCGCTGTCTCGCCGTCCAGCATGCTTCCGGGCACGCGGCCCGCGGCAGCCGCGCCGAGGCGGAACAGCGGCGCCGGCATCGGCACGATCCACTGCCGGCCGCTCTCACCGAGCGCGGCGCGCAGCTCGGCGAGGTACTCGCGCAACGGCAGCGGGCGCGGCCCCGCGAACGCCAGGGTTTCGATTCGATGAGGCGGCGATTCGACCAGCCCCACGATGCCTTGCACGAGGTCGTCGATGTGCACCGGCTGCACCGGCATGCGGCCGCCTTGCGGGAACGGAAGCACCGGGGCCACGGCCAGCTTGTTGAACAGCGCCGCGCTGGCGCCGTCCGGCCCGTACACGAGCGAGGGCTGCACGATCGCGCCGCGCAGCGGCAACGCGCGCAGCACGTCATCCGCCGCCTTCTTGCTGAGGTGGTAGCCGGAGCGCGCTCCTTCGTCCGCGCCGAGCGCCGAAACCTGGATCACCGTGCCGACGCCGGCGGCGGCGCAGGCGCGAAACAGCTCTGCCGGGGCGTCCGCGTGCAGGGCGCGGAAAGTCTGTCCGTGCCGCTCGCGCAGGATGCCGACAGCGTTGACGACGGCGTCCACGCCCTGCAGACGGGTCAGCCACCAGTCGCGCGAGGGCACCCCGGCATAGTCGGCCTGCACCACTTCCTGCCCGGGCGCGCCCGCGCGGCGCTGCACGCGCACGACCGCGTGGCCGCGCTGCTCCAGGGCCTGTGCGACAGCGCGGCCGATGAACCCCGTGGCGCCGGTGAGGAGGATTCGCATGGAAGGTGGGTGGAGGGATGCAGTCTAGCCAGCGGCGCCGCGGGCGGGGCGCGTTACCCTTTGAGAGCTTGGCCCCACGGACGCGGCGACCTTGCATAGACTCGGCGAATGACGACCTGGAAAGAAGCCCTCTTCGAAGGCGCCGTTGCCGGCACGGCGGCCAGCGTACTCTCGGGCGCGTACCTGGCGTGGCGCGGCTGGCGGCGCGGCGAAACCGCGGCACCCGTGAATGCGGTCAGCCACTGGTTCTTCGGCGACCGCTCGCTGCGGGAGGACAAGCCGAGCTGGAAGTACACGCTGACCGGCTATCTCACCCACCACGGCGCGGCCATCTTCTGGGGCGTGCTGCATGCCAAGGCCTGGGGCGCGCGGCGGGAAGCCAAGAAGCCGCTGCCGGCGGCCGCCGGCGCCGTCGCGGCGGCCAGCGTCGCGTGCCTGGTGGATTACCAGCTCACGCCCAAGCGGCTGACGCCCGGCTTCGAGCACCGCCTCGGCAAGCCGGAAATGGCGAACGTCTACGCCTTCTTCGCGCTGGGGCTGATGCTCGGCAGCATGGCGATGCGCAAGCGGTGACGCGCGTTCGCTGGGGTTCGCCTTCGGGCTCACCGCCAGCCTACGGGGTGCGACTGTTCTTGGCTGGCGGTGAGCCGAACGCCAGCCTCAGGCTTCCGCCTGAACCCGGTCCCTAGCCGATTCCAGCATCGCACTGACCGCGTCGCCAAGCTGCGCGATGTCGAAGGGCTTGCGCAGCAGGCGCGGCTTGCCGGCGAGGCGCTCGACGGCGGCCATGTCGGCGTAGCCGGTGGCCAGGATCACCGGGACGTCGCCGATCATCTTGCGCGCTTCGGAGATCACCTCCGCTCCGGTCATGTCCGGCATTGCATAGTCCACGACCAGCAGGTCCGGCTTGATCGCCCGCAGCTGCGTCAGCGCCTCGCCGCCGTTGGCGGCCTCGGTCACCTTGTAGCCGATGAGGCTCAGGCACTCCACGATCACGCGGCGCACGTCGGGATCGTCTTCGACCACCAGGATGTGGCAGGCGCCGGCCAGCGCGGGCACGACGGACTCGCGCACCGCCGCTTCATCCTCGGCCTCTTCGTCCGCTTGCGGGAAGAGCATTTCCACCGTGGTGCCATCGCCTTCGACGCTATGGATGCGTGCGATCCCGCCCGACTGGCGGGCAAAGCCGTAGACCTGGCTCAGGCCGAGGCCCGTGCCGCTGCCGACCGGCTTGGTGGTGAAGAAAGGGTCGAACACCTTGGGCAGCACGTTGGCCGGAATTCCGGACCCGCTGTCCTTCACGCACAGCAGCACGTAGTCGCCGTCGGGAACGTCACCGTCCTGGTCGATGAAGCGGGTTCCGGTGCTGATGCGCAGCTTGCCGCCTTCCGGCATCGCGTCCTTGGAGTTCACCGCGAGGTTCAGCACCGCCATCTCGAGCTGGCTTGGATCCAGCACCACCGTGGCGTCTTCCTCGCACAGGTCCATCTCCACCTCGACGCCGGAACCCACGGAGATCTCCAGCAGGTCCTTCATGCCCAGCAACAGCTGGTTGACCCGCGTCACCTTGGGCATCAGCGACTGGCTGCGCGCGAACGACAGCAGCTGGTTGGTCAGCCGCGCGCCGCGCCGCGCCGCGCTCTTGGCGCGGTCCACCACCGGCTTGACCTTCTCCTCCTTGGCATAGAGGGAGACCAGCTCGAGGTTCATGTTCACGACGTGCAGCAGGTTGTTGAAGTCGTGCGCGATCCCGCCGGTGAGGCGCCCGATCGCCTCCATCTTCTGCACCTGCGTGAGCGCCGCCTGCGCGCGCTCGCGCTCGTTGATCTCCTTCATCAGGCGGTCGTTGGCGCTGGCGAGCTCCTTGGTGCGGCGCAGGATGCGGTCTTCCAGCTCGCCGTTCAGGCGCTCCAGCTCGGTCCGCGTGCGCTTGAGTTCCTCCAGGCGTTCCCGCGCGGCGTACTGGCGGCGGCGGGCGCGCACCGCGGATTCGGCGGCGCTCGCCAGCGTCTCGGCGTTCAGCGGCCGCTCCAGCAGCACCAGGTTGCCGAGGCTGTGCAGCGCCTGGAAATCCTTCGACGGCCGCCGGCCTTCGCGCTTGGTGGCGAGCACCACGAAGGGAAAGTCGGACCAGGGCGGCTGGTTCTGCAGCCAGTCCAGCAGCCTGCCGTGGGCCAGCAGGTCGGGGAGCGCCTCCTCCGTG
>JAJNBO010000301.1 GCA_021156245.1 Ramlibacter sp.
TTCTGCGCCGAGCAGACCGTCACCATCAACACCACGGCTGCCGGCGGCAACGTGGCGCTGCTCGCCTGATCGGCCTGTCAGGCGATCAGCCGATCAGCAGGTTGCGCGAGACGCGTTCCTTGACCGGGTCGCCCAGCAGTTCGGTGGCCGACGGCAACCTGCCGTCGAAGGCGCCCAGCACTTCCTGCAAGGCAGCCAGCGTGCGGGCCAGCTGGCCATCTGCATCCGGACGCTGCGCCAGGTCCGCCTTCACGTCCTCCAGCGCACGGAACAGCAGCGCGCGGGTGTTGCCGCGGATCACCAGGTTGCCGTCGGACTGCCAGATGGCCTTGTGCATGTATTTCATGGGGAGCATCTCCGTGTCAGGGCTCCAGAATGCGCCGCTGCACGGAGCGCGCCTGTACGCGCCGCAGACCTCTTCGGGACGGCAGCCGTTTACGCCGCGCGTCAGCGCGCAGCGCGACCGTAGACGTCGAACGCGCGGTAACGGCGTGTCAGCGAACAGCCCGTCCTGACGGATCCGCGCGCAAGCTCAGGCAGGCTGCCAGGTGTCGCGCAGTTGCCGCTTGAGCACCTTGCCGATGTCGCTGCGCGGAAGCTCCGGCAGGTAGCGCAGATCCACCAGTCGTTGCGTCTTGCCCAGGCGCTCGTTCGCCCAGGCCCGCAAGACGCTGTCGTCGGGCGCGCCGGGCTGCGGCACGACGAAGGCGACGGGCGACTCTCCCCACTCCTGCGACGGGACGCCGACCACGGCCACGTCCGCGACCCCGGGGTGTTGCCGCAGCACCGCCTCCAGGTCACTGGGGTAGATGTTGAAGCCGCCGCTGATGACCATGTCCTTGCGGCGGTCCATCAGCGTGAGGAAGCCGTCCTCGTCGAAGCGGCCGACGTCACCGGTGCGGATGAAGCGGTTGCCATCCGCGTCGTACCACTCGGCCTCGCGGGTCTTGCCGGGCTGGTTGTGGTACGCCGTCATCATGGCGCCTGACCGGCCCACCACTTCACCGATCTCGCCCTTCGGCAGCTCGCGGCCGTCTTCATCGATGACGCGGATGTCGTGCCCTTCGGCGGGCTTGCCGACGGTGTGCAGCTTGCCGGGAAACAGGTGCGCCTCGAGGATGCACGTGCCGCCGCCCTCGGTCATCCCGTAGTACTCCACCAGGCCGCCGGGCCAGCGTGCCAGCACGTCCGCCTTCAACCTTGCCGTGAACGGCGCGCTGGTGGAAAACTTCATGTGGAACGAGGAGAGGTCGTGCCGGTCGAAGTCCGGCGCCGCCATCAGCCGCTGGTACTGCACGGGCACCAGCATCGCATGCGTGGCGCGCGCCTCTGCTGCAAGGGCCAGGTAGGCCGACGCATCGAAGCGGCCTTGCGTCATCACGACCGCGCCACCCTTCGCCAGGCACGGGAACACCGAGACCAGCGTGGTGTTGGAACACAAGGACGTGGCCACCATGGCCACCGCTTCGGGCCCGTAGCCGTAGTTCTCGCCTCGCGCGACGTGTGCCCAGCGCATGGCGTGCGACTGCACGATGCCCTTCGGCGTGCCCGTGGTGCCGGAGGAATAGATGATGTTGAAGGCCCAGTCCGGCTGGATGTCCACCGGCTGCGGGACGCCGGCGCCGCCGCCGAGCCAGGCCTGGATCGCGTCGGGCTGGTCCATGCGGATGCGCGGCACGCTCGCGTCGAGCGGCGGCACCGAAGCGTCGGTGAAGAACAGCCGCGCGCCGCAGTCGCGCACCATCCCGGCCAGCTGTTCGGGCGCCGCGCCGCTGGGAAGCGGCGCGACGGCCGCACCCACGCGCAGGCCCGCGAGGAACAAGGCGGCATACGGGATCGAATTCGCGCCACAGATCGCGATGCTGTCGCGCGGCTGCACGCCGTCCCGCTGCAGGGCGGCCGCCATGCGGTCGACGAGCGCGTCGAGTTCGCCCCACGCCAGGCGTTGCGTATCCTGGCGGAAGGCAAGCCGCGAAGGCCGGGCTCGCGCATGCTCGCGGATGAGGTCGGGAAGGGCGCGAAAGGGCGGCAAGCCCGCGGGTGCTGGCACGGCAGTCACTGTTGTCTCCTGTTGCCGTGACTGTACGGCACCCGTGGTGCGCGACGGCTGCGTCCGACAGAGCGCGGGCGCGGGTGCCGACGCCGCGTTGCCACCCGCCCGGCCAGACTGGACGTTCTGATGCGAAGGAGAACTTCATGGCGTACAGCAGCATCCTCGGCGCGGACAGCGCGCCGGCACAGCCCAGCGGCCGCGACGCGGACCTGCTGGGCCCCAGCGACAACTCGGATTCCGGCAGCGACACGGTCGGCACCAGCGAGGCCCATGAGGACAGCGACTCGACGGGCACGGGCGAGCGCGGCGTGGTGGCGGGCCGCGACGCCCGCGAAGGCGCGGACATCCTGCCCGACCGCGTGGTGAACCTGGCGGACGGCGAGGGCTTCCCGGAAGCCGACCCGGACGGCATGGAGATGACGGACCTCGACGTCGACGACGTGCAGGCGATGGCGGACGGCGACGCGTCCGGCGACGAGCGCTGAAGAGGTGATGGCGGCCCGACCGACACCCGCCGCGCAGGCGCGGCGCGTGCGCACCTTGCTGCGCGACACTTTCGGCCTGTCGCGCCTGCGCGCCGGCCAGTCGGCCGTGATCGACCGGGTGCTTTCCGGCCAGTCGACGCTGGCCGTGATGCCGACCGGCGCCGGCAAGTCGCTTTGCTACCAGTTGCCGGCGCTGCTGCTGGAGGGGCGCACCGTCGTCGTGTCGCCCTTGATCGCCCTGATGAAGGACCAGTGCGAGTCGCTGCGCGAGCTCGGCATCGCCTGCGCGCAGGTGAACAGCGCGATCGATGGCGAAGAAGCGAAAGCCGCCGAAGCCGCTGTCGCGGACGGCAGCGCGAAGATCATCATGACCACGCCCGAGCGGCTGGCGGAGCCTGGCTTCCTGGACCTGCTGCTGCGCCATCCCGTGGCCCTGCTGGCGGTGGACGAGGCGCACTGCATCTCGCAATGGGGGCATGACTTCCGGCCGGCCTTCCTGGAGATCGGGCAACTGGTGCCGCGGCTGGGCAAGCCGGTCGTCTTGGCGCTGACCGCGACCGCCACCGACGAGATCGCAAAGGACATCTGCGCGCAGTTGCGCATTCCTTCGGACGGCATCGTCAACACCAGCGCTTACCGCCCCAACCTGGACTTGCGGGTCGTCCCGGTCGCCACCGAAGCCGACAAGCCGGCGCAAGTGCTCAAGATCGTCCGCGCCACGCAGGGCAGCGGCATCGTCTACGCGGCAACGATCAAGGCGGCGCAGGCGGTGTTCGACGCGTTGCGGGCGGCGGACGAGTCCGTCGCGCTGTACCACGGCAAGCTGCCGGCCGCCGAGCGCGCCGCGACGCAGGAAGCGTTCATGGCGGGCGAGGCGCGCGTGATGGTCGCCACCAATGCGTTCGGCCTCGGCATCGACAAGCCGGACATCCGCTTCGTGCTGCACTACCAGCTGCCGGCCACGCTGGAGGCCTATTACCAGGAGGCCGGCCGGGCCGGCCGGGACGGTGACATCGCGCGCTGCACGCTGCTGTTCCTGCGCGGCGACAAGGCGATCCAGCAGTTCTTCATGGCCGGCCGCTATCCGGGCGAAGAGGATGCCCAGGCCATCGTGCAGGCGCTGCAGGAGCAGCCGGTGGAGGGTGGCGCGTGGACCCTGCCGCTGCTGCAGGCGAAGACAGGCCGCCCGAAGTCGAAGCTGCAGGTCGCGCTCGGGCTGCTGCGCAAGGACAAGCTCGTGACCCAGGCCCGCGACGGGACGCTGCGGCTCGCCGCCAAGGCCGCGTCGCCCGACCGCATGCGCGAGCTGACCGAAGGCTACGGCAGGAAGCGCGACCTGGACCGGGAAGCGCTGGAACGCATGGTGTTCTACGCGCAGACCGGGCAGTGCCGCTGGCGCGTGCTGCTGGAACACCTGGAGGGCGAGCCCGCCGTCCAACGCTGCGAGCATTGCGACAACTGCCGGCGCATCAAGGCCCACGAGGCCGTCGTCGAGGAACTGCTGCGGCAGGCGCCGGCGGACGAGAAGCGCACCGAAACGGACGAAGGCACGTCGCCGGCTTTCAGCCGTGGCGACCTGGTGGAAGTGCGCCGCTATGGCCGCGGCGTCGTGGAGGAAGCCAGCGCCACGCAGGTGACGGTGGCCTTCGCGGACCGCTCGCGACGGACCTTCCTGCCGGAGTACGTGCGCC
>JAJNBO010000302.1 GCA_021156245.1 Ramlibacter sp.
CGGGACCTGCTGCTCAGCCCGCTGATGATCGCCAGCGCCCTGGGCTTCGCCAGCGCGGTGAGCGGCGTGCGGCCGCCGGACATCCTGTTCAGCGGCCTGAAGATGCTGGGCGAGGCGATGGTGCCGCTGATGCTGTTCGCGCTCGGCGTCCGGCTCACGCAGCTGCGGCGGCGCGACGTGCCGCTGGGGCTGATCGGCGCGTTTGCGCGGCCGCTGGTGGGCCTCGCCGTCGCCTTGCCGCTGGCCTGGGCGCTGGGCCTGGAAGGGATGGCGCGCGCGCAACTGATCCTGTTCGCCGCGCTGCCGCCGGCGGTCATGCAGTACCTGCTGGCCGAACGCTACGAGCAGGAGCCGGAGCGCGTCGCCGCGATGATCCTGCTGGGCAACGCGCTGGCGGTGGTGTTCGTGCCCTTGGGATTGGCGCTGGCGCTCTGAGCTCACCGCCGGCCTACGACACGGCAGGTAGGCCGGCGGTGAGCGCGTAGCCGAACCCCGGTGATCAGCCTTTCACCGGCGATGCAGCAGCACCCAGACGAGCACCATCGTCACGAACACGGCAGAGCCCACGACGACGGCCCAGAGCCACGGGTGGGCGCCGGCGGCCTGCACGGGCCGCGGCGCCAGCGGCTCGCTGCCGGGATAGGGGACGGTATGGGGCAGCGCACCCGCCAGCTGGCCCGCCGCGTCGCGCGTCAGCAGGTTGAACGAGATGCGCTGCAGGCCGCCCTGCTCCGCCACGCGCACCCACAGGTCCACGACAGTCCCGCGCAGGCGGGCGTGCTGGATGTCCTGCAGCGGGAACTTCACGCGGTCTTCCTTCCAGGTGAGCCCGTCCTTGTAGCGGCCGGCCAGGCGCAGCACCTTCGTCTGGATGCGCAGCTCGACTTCGCCGCGGAACGCAGGAATGGCGTAACCGGCGCCCTCGACTTCCTGCAGCGTGGCCGGGTAGATCCCCTCGACCACGGAATAGCTGCCACCCACGCGGGCGGGCGTCATGGTGTCGTCCTCGCGCGGCGGCGAGGCAACGACGCCCAGGCCGCCGTGCACCAGGTCGCCCACGGTCATCTCCGCGCCGTCCTGCGCGACCACCACCTGGTTGCTCTTCAGCGTCTTCTTGACGCGCATGCCGACGATCGTGCGGCGGTCGTATGGACCCATCCGCCGCCCCTCGTACAGCACGTGATACAGCGCGTTGTCCACCTGCGTGCCCTCCGGCCCTCGTTTGGGGCGAAGGATAGCCCCCAGCTGAACCGCCGTGAAGCTTTCGGGCCCCTGGATTCCGGCCACAATGCCGCCTATGTCTTCGACCCGCAACATTCACGACAGACGGCTGGCGGACGCCTGGGCCACGCTGAAGTCCCATTCCGACGCCGGCCTCCCCCTGGACCCGGATGCCAGCCGCCTCGCCTTTGCCGACCCCGAGTTCCTGCTGCGCCGCGAAACGCGCGGCATCCGCTTCCAGCTCGAGCTGCTCAAGCCGGACCTGGAGCAGCACGCGCACGGCATCGAGAACACCATCGTCGTCTTCGGCAGCGCTCGCTTCCGTGACCAGCCGGCCGCCGACGCGCTGGTGCAGAAGGCCGCGGCCGCCGGCACGGTCAGGCAGAAATCCGCCGACGCGGACGCCGGCGGCGAGACCGGCCCCGGGCCGGTGGACGAACGCCGCGCCCGCGCGCTGGCGCGCAACGCCCACTACTACGAGAAGGCGCGCGCCTTCGGCCGCCTGGTCGCCGAGTACAGCGCCGGCAAGGAACCGCACGACAAGCTGTTCGTCTGCACGGGCGGCGGCCCGGGCATCATGGAGGCGGCCAACCGCGGCGCGCACGAGGCGGGCGGCGTCAGCGTCGGCCTGGCCATCGCCCTGCCGATGGAGGAAGCCGCGAACGAGTACGTCACGCCGGCCCTCTCCTTCAAGTTTCACTACTTCGCCCTGCGCAAGATGCATTTCATGATGCGGGCCAAGGCGCTGGTGGCCTTCCCGGGTGGCTTCGGCACGCTGGACGAGCTGTTCGAGGTGATCACGCTGGTGCAGACGCGCAAGGCGCGGCAGGTGCCCATCGTGCTGTTCGGCACCGACTACTGGAAGCGGCTGATCAACTTCGAGATGCTGGTGGACGAAGGCGTCATCTCTCCGGCGGATCTCGACCTGTTCCAGTTCGCCGATGACGCGGAAACCGCCTGGGAGCTGATCAGGACGTTCTATCGTCTTTGAGGCGGAAGGCGAGGCGCGAGCCGACGCCCAGCCATGCGGACACGGTCCAGAACACGGCGCTGATGCCGATCACCGTGCCCGCCAGGCCGAACAGCATCGGCATCGCGACGCTGGACGCGTTGATCACCATCAGCCGCATCCCCACCGCCTCGCCATGGCGGTGGTGGGGCGTGATCTGGTGCAGCATGCTCATGATCATGGGTTGCACGGTGCCCAGCGCGATGCCCAGCAGCACCGAGCACACCCCCATCGAGACGGCGGTGTGCATGAACGGGTACACGGCGTAGATCAGCGCGGTGGCGATCATCGCGCCCGCCACCAGCGCCCATTCACTCAGTCGCGCCGCGATGACGGGCAGCACCACCCGGATCAGGGCCGCCGCCATGGCGAATGCGCCCAGGATGGTTCCGATGACCGATGCAGAAAGGCCGCGCTCGTGCCCGAGCACCGGCACCACGAAGGTGTGCACGTCCCAGGCCGATGACAGGAACCAGTTGACCAGCAGCAGGCGGCGGAACATCGGCTCGCGCACCAGGTCCCAGGCGCGGCCCGGCTTCGCGCGGTTCGCCGCATCCGGCAGCGTGGCCTCCCGGGTGTTGCGGATGAAGGCCCAGGCCAGCAGCGGCAGCACGGCCATCACGAAGAAGGCCCAGCGGAAGCCGGCATGGTCGATCACCAGTCCGGCCACGAACGGGCCGAGGAAGTTGGAGAACGCCGGGCCGATGGCCAGCCACGAGAACACCTGCTTCAATTGCGTGGGCGTCTGCGCCGCCCTGCCGACGTGCCGCTGCAGCGCGATCACGGCGGCGCCGGTGGCCCCGCCGGTGAGCAGCGCGCTCAGGCAGAGCACCGGGAAGATGGGGAATGCCACCGCCGCGCCGGCGCCGAAGGCCGCGACGCCGACGCTCCACGCCACCGGACGCTTCAGGCCGTGGCGGTCGGCATAGCGGCCCGCCGGCAGCGCCAGGAAGACCTGCGTCAGCGCGTACAGCGCCAGCAGCACGCCCACGGCGGCTTCGCTGTAGCCGGCGCGCAGCGCCAGCAGCGGCGACGCCATGCGCATCCCCGCCATGCACGCATGCAGGAACACATGCCCGCAGATCAGGCGGACCAGCTCGCGGTTGAGGCCGGAATCAGACGTTGCCGTGCCCCGCTTGCTGCAGCACTTCGGGATTCAGCGGTGTCACCGGCTTGCCGTTCACGAGGTAGCCGATCAGGTTGTCGGCGGCCAGCCTGGCCATCGCGATGCGCGTCGGCACCGTGGCGCTGGCGATGTGCGGCGTGAGCACCACGTTCGGCACGGCCAGCAGGTCCGGGTGCACCTTGGGCTCGCCCGCGAACACGTCGAGCCCGGCCGCCGCGATGCGCCTGTCGCGCAGCGCCTGCGCCAGCGCCGCGTCGTCGACGATGCCGCCGCGTGCGATGTTCACCAGCGTCGCGGTCGGCTTCATCTGCGCCAGTTCGGCCGCGCCGATGGCATGGTGCGAGGCGGCGGAGTACGGCAGCACCAGCACCAGGTGGTCGGCCGTCGCCAGCAGTTCCTGCTTCTCCACGTAGCGCGCCTTGCAGGCGGCTTCGAGATCGGGCGCCAGCCGCGAGCGGTTGTGGTAGATCACGTTCATGCCGAAGCCGTGCGCGCCGCGGCGGGCGATGCCCTGGCCGATGCGGCCCATGCCGAGGATGCCGAGCGTGCTGCCGTGCACGTCGGAGCCGGCGAACATGTCGTACGTCCACTTCTGCCACTTGCCGGCGCGCAGGTAATGTTCGCTTTCGGCGATGCGGCGCGCGGTCGCCATCAGCAGCGCGAAGCCGAAATCGGCGGTGGTTTCGGTGAGCACGTCGGGCGTGTTGGTCGCCACGACGCCGCGCGCCGTCATCGCCGGCACGTCGAAGTTGTTGAAGCCGACCGCCATGTTGGCGCAGATCTTCAGGTCCGGGCAGGCGGCCAGCAGTTCGGCATCGATGCGCTCGGTGCCGGTGGTGAAGGCGCCCACCTTGCCCTGCAGGC
>JAJNBO010000303.1 GCA_021156245.1 Ramlibacter sp.
AAGGACAAGCCCAACGCGATCCTGTTCATCGACGAGATCCACACCCTCATCGGCGCCGGCGCGGCGTCGGGCGGCACGCTGGACGCATCGAACCTGCTGAAGCCGGCGCTCTCGAGCGGCCAGCTCAAGTGCATCGGCGCGACCACGTTCACCGAATACCGCGGCATCTTCGAGAAGGACGCGGCCCTGTCGCGGCGCTTCCAGAAGGTCGACGTGGTCGAGCCGACCGTGGAACAGACGGTGGAGATCCTCAAGGGCCTGAAGACCCGCTTCGAGGAGCACCACAGCGTCAAGTACGCGGCCGCCGCCCTGCAGGCCGCCGCGGAGCTGAGCGCGAAGTACATCAACGACAGGCACCTGCCGGACAAGGCGATCGACGTGATCGACGAGGCCGGCGCCGCCCAGCGCATCCTGCCGGTGAACAAGCGCAAGAAGACCATCTCCAAGGCGGAAGTCGAGGAGATCGTGGCGAAGATCGCGCGCATCCCGCCCGCGTCCGTGTCGAACGACGACCGCGGCAAGCTCCAGAACCTGGAGCGTGACCTGAAGTCCGTGGTGTTCGGCCAGGACAAGGCGCTGGAAGTGCTGGCGGCCTCCGTCAAGATGGCGCGCAGCGGCCTCGGCCGGGGCGACAAGCCGATCGGCGCCTTCCTGTTCTCCGGCCCCACGGGCGTCGGCAAGACGGAAGCGGCGAAGCAGCTGGCCTACATCATGGGCATCGACCTGATCCGCTTCGACATGTCCGAGTACATGGAGCGGCACGCGGTGTCGCGCCTGATCGGCGCGCCTCCGGGCTATGTCGGCTTCGACCAGGGCGGCCTGCTCACCGAAGCCATCACGAAGAAGCCGCACGCGGTGCTGCTGCTCGACGAGATCGAGAAGGCGCACCCGGACATCTTCAACGTGCTGCTGCAGGTGATGGACCACGGAACGCTGACCGACAACAACGGGCGCAAGGCCGACTTCCGCAACGTGATCGTCATCATGACGACCAACGCGGGAGCCGAGACGATGAACAAGTCGGTGATCGGCTTCACCAACGAGCGCAGCCCTGGCGACGAGATGGCCGACATCAAGCGGCTGTTCACGCCGGAGTTCCGCAACCGTCTGGACGCGACGGTCAGCTTCAAGCCGCTGGACGAGCAGATCATCCTGCGCGTGGTCGACAAGTTCCTGCTCCAGCTGGAGCAGCAGCTCGCCGAGAAGCGCGTGGAGGTCACGTTCACCGACAACCTGCGCAAGTTCCTCGCGAAGAAGGGCTTCGACCCGCTGATGGGCGCCCGCCCGATGCAGCGCCTGATCCAGGACACGATCCGTCGTGCACTGGCCGACGAGCTGCTGTTCGGCAAGCTCACCGAAGGCGGCCGCCTCACGGTGGACGTCGAGGTGAAGACCGACGACAAGGGCGTCGAGACGCCGGACGTGCAGCTGGACATCCAGCCGCTGCCGAAGAAGGAAGGCAAGGCGAAGCCGGAGCCGGAGGAGATTTCGACCGACGGGCAGTAAGCCAGGTTGCCACGGTGAAGGAAGCCGCCCCTTGGGCGGCTTCTTTTCTTTGGGAGCCCTGGATCCCCGCCTGCGCGGGGATGACGGAGATCGACGTCATTCCCGCGCAGGCGGGAATCCAGGGCTCCCGCTCCCTAGCGTGCCGCCAACCCCTGCACGGCCGGCGCCATCAGCCCAACGCCCGTGAACACCAGCAGCACGCTCACGAACCGCAGCACGGTCCTGCGTTCCCACGGCGGCGGATGCCGCTTCATCCACCCTGCGACGCCGAGCACCACCGGCACGGCCAACGCGCTGAGGCCCGCGGAGACCATGCTGAACTGCCCGCTGCCCGCGATCATCACCAGGCGCAGGGCAGAGCCCACTGCCAGCAAGGCCGCCAGCGTGTCGCGCACCGCGTCCAGCGCCATGGGCTGGCGATAGAACTGGTACACGAGCGGCGGGCCCGACGCGGAGAACAGGCCGCCCAGGACGCCGGAGAGCACGCCGGTGGCGAAGAAGGAAGCACGCGAAGAAGTGCGCTGCAATGCATGCACCGGCCGCAGCACCAGCAAGGCGCAGCCGATCACCACCACGCCCAGCAACAACCGCAGCAGCAGCACGGCGTTTCCGCTCAGCCAGGCCAGCAGGAACACGCCCGCAGCGACGCCGAACACGGTGCCGGAGGCGGTCTGCCGCAGCACGCTCCAGTCGAGGGAGCGCGTCCGGCCGCGCAGGGCCACGAAGCCGTTGGCCAGGCCCAGGACGGTCGCGACGTTGGCGGCATCCGTGAGCGGGGCGAGTTCGAGCACCCCCACGAGACCCAGCAGCACCAGCACCAGCGCGAAGCCGGTCACGTTCTGGACAGCCGTGGCGAAGGCCGCGCAGGCCAGGAAGCCGGCGACTTGCCAGGCCGTCACGCGTCCGTGTCCAGCAGCTGGAGGATGCGCTTCCAGTGCCGCGGCGTCACGGGCGTGATGGACAGGCGGTTGCCCTTGCGCAGCACCACCAGGTCCTGCAGTTCGGGGTCGCCGCGCATCTCGGGCAACGTGAGGTTGCGCGTCTTGCGCACCACCTGCACGTCCACCAGCAGCCAGCGCGGCTCCTCCTTCTTCGACGCGGGATCGTGGTAGGGCGACTTGCGGTCGAACTGCGTGGGGTCGGGATAGGGCGTGGAGGCCACCTTCGCGATGCCGACGATGCCGGGCTCGGCGCAACTGGAGTGGTAGAACAGGACCCCGTCGCCGACGCGCATGGCGTCGCGCATGAAGTTGCGCGCCTGGTAGTTGCGCACGCCGGTCCAGGGCACGGTGGACTTCGGCGCGGCAAGCGCATCGTCCACGGAGACTTCGTCGGGCTCCGATTTCATCAGCCAGTAGTTCATGCGCCCCCCGGTGATCCCGCCAGCGACTGCCGGCCCCAGAACCCCGCCGGCGCGCCCGCGCGCGACTCGATGCGGATGCCCTCGTTCCACTTGGCCATGCGCTCCGAGCGCGCGAAGGAGCCCACCTTCAGCTGGCCGGCGTTCCAGCCGGTTGCCAGGTGGACGATCGCCACATCCTCGGTTTCGCCGGAACGCGCGGACACGATGGTGGCGTAGCCGCGTTCCCGCGCCGCCTGCAAGGCCGCGAGCGTCTCCGTGACCGTGCCGGCCTGGTTGGGCTTGATCAGCACGCAATTGCATGCGCCCAGGCCCGCCGCGCGCCGCACGCGATCGGCGCTGGTCACCAGGTAGTCGTCGCCCACCACCTGCACGCGATCGCCAACGGCGCGGGTGAGGGCCACGAGCCCAGGTTCGTCGTCCTCGGCCAGCGGGTCTTCGATGGAGACGATGGGATAGCGCTCCACCCACCGCACGAGCCGCTCGCACAACGCATTCGAGTCCAGGTCCTGGTTTTCGAGGGCCAGTCGGTAGCGGCGGCCGCTGCCGAATTCCGAGGCCGCGATGTCGAGCGCGATGGCGACGTCGGTGCCCGGCGTGTAGCCCGCTTTCTCGATCGCGGCGACCAGCGCATCCAGCGCCTCCTCGTTGCGCGAGAAGCTGGGCCACCAGCCGCCTTCATCGGCGACGCCGGCAAGCGATCCGCGCTGCGCCATCAGCTCGCCGGCGGCGCGGTACACCTCGGCGGTCATCTCCATCGCCTCGCCAAAGGACGTCGCTCCCGTCGCGATCACCATGAAATCCTGGACGTCCACGCGGCGGCCGGCGTGCGCACCGCCGCCGAAGATCTGCACCTGCGGCAGCGGCAGCCGCACCGGGCGCCCTTGCGCGAGGTATTGCCAGAGCGGCTGGCGTGCCTGGGCGGCGGCGGCGTGCAGGACGGCGAGCGAAGTGGCTATCGTCGCGTTGCCGCCGAGGCGCGCCTTGTGGGGCGTGCCGTCCAGCGCGAGGAGCAGGGCGTCGATCCCGGCCTGGTCGGCTGCGGCGCGCCCCAGCAGTTGCGGTGCGATCTCGCGCTCGATGCCGCGAAGCGCCTGCTGCACGTCGAGCCCGCCCAGCCGCGTGCCGCCATCGCGCAGCTCCACTGCCTCGCGCGTACCGCGGGAAGCGCCTGCCGGCGCGATGCCGATGCCGGAGGTGCCGTCTTGATTGACGACTTCGACTTCGACGGTAGGGCGGCCGCGCGAATCCCAGATGCGGCGGGCGTGGACGTGTTGGATGGTCATGCGGCGAATTCCAGGGTCCAGCGGACCGCGACGGTTTC
>JAJNBO010000304.1 GCA_021156245.1 Ramlibacter sp.
CTATGGCGCGAGCTTCGACCTCACGCCGCGCGAGAAGGGCATGAAGGGCGCCATCGCCCGCGCGCACGAACTCGCCGGGCAGACCACCGGCGCGTGGATCCCGCAGCAGTTCGAGAACCAGGCCAACGTGGAAGTGCACGAGCGCACCACCGCCCGCGAGATCCTCGAGGACTTCCCGCAGGGCGTCGACTACCTGATCACCGGTGTCGGCACCGGCGGCCACATCACCGGCTGCGCGCGCGTGCTCAAGCAGAAGTGGAGCCAGCTGAAGGTGTTCGCGGTGGAACCGGTGGCCTCGCCGGTGCTGTCGGGCGGCCAGCCGTCGCCGCATCCGATCCAGGGCATCGGCGCCGGTTTCATTCCGCAGATCATGGACACCACGCTGCTCGACGGCGTGATCCAGGTCGATGCGGAGCCGGCACGCGAGATGGCGCGACGTGTCGCGCGCGAAGAGGGCATCCTGGTGGGCATCTCCTCGGGCGCCACGCTCGCCGCGATCGCCCAGAAGCTGAAGGACATCCCGAAGGGTGCGACGGTGCTCGGGTTCAACTACGACACGGGCGAGCGCTACCTGTCGGTCGAGGGCTTCCTGCCCGCGACCTGACCCGTTTCAGGGCGAGTCGTGCGGCCGTGAAGGGACGTTCAGGTCGGCCGAGAAGCTGAAGTCGCTGCGCGTGCGCTTCCACTCGGTGCCGTCGTCGCCGATCAGCTGGCGGCAGCGCAGGAACAGGCTGTCCAGCGCGGCGTCCTGCGTGTCGCGCAACTGGTGGTACAGCGGGTCCGCGTAGTGCGGCGCCATCGTTGCAGCATGCGTCATGCGCAGGATGTTCTGCTCCCACAGGTACTGCATCAACTCCTTGTGGGTTTCGAGCAGCTTGAGCATCAGCGGCGACAGCTCGGGAAATTCCTTTTCCTT
Organism: Ramlibacter sp.; assembly: GCA_021156245.1. Taxonomy (GTDB): domain Bacteria; phylum Pseudomonadota; class Gammaproteobacteria; order Burkholderiales; family Burkholderiaceae_C; genus Ramlibacter. The sequence continues at coordinate 917 of JAJNBO010000304.1, forward strand.
GATGCGGACCGCCTGTGCCAGCGGCGGCGGCACGGTCAGGGTGTCCGGCTTGGCGTGGATCAGCGGCTCGTCGCGGTGCCAGTCGATCCAGGCCGTGTAGGCCTTGAGGCAGTCGATCAGCTGGTAGCCCGCGGCGCGCCGGCGGGCCTCGCGGCGCGCGAAGGCGACGCGCACCCTCCACAGCACGAAGCCGATGGCGAGGGCGCCGGTCAGGAGCAGGAGCGGGAGTGCGAAGTCCAGGGTGGCGGACACGGCAGCCGGCGCGATGCGCTGTTGTTGGGGGGCGGCCCTATTGTCCTCCGGGCGCGGCGACTCCGGCCGGACGCCCGCGCCAGGCGGCGCGGAGGTCGGGATGACCGGCATTCCACGGCCCGCCGGCGCGAACTGGTGCACGACCGCGCAGCCGGGCCCCGGGACGGCCCCGAGCGGCGGAGTTACATCCGCGCTGTATCCTTGGCAACCATGTACGCCGCGTATTTCGGGCTGAAGCAGGAGCCGTTCTCCATCGCCCCGGACCCGCGCCTGCTGTTCATGAGCGAGCAGCACCGCGAGGCCCTGGCGCACCTGCTCTATGGGGTGCAGGGCGGTGGCGGCTTCGTGCTGCTGACCGGCGAGATCGGCACCGGCAAGACGACGGTGTGCCGCTCCTTCCTGGAGCAGGTGCCGGAACACGTCAACCTCGCCTACATCTTCAACCCGAAGCTCACCGTGCTGGAGCTGCTGGAGACGGTGTGCCATGAATTCGGCCTCGGCGTCACGCTGCCGGCGCAGCGCGCCGCGACCGTGAAGGACTACCTCGATCCGCTCAATGCCTTCCTGTTGCGGGCGCATGCCGCCGGCCGCAGCAACGTGCTGGTGATCGACGAGGCGCAGAACCTCGCGGCCGAAGTGCTAGAGCAGCTGCGGCTTCTGACGAACCTGGAGACGAACGAGCGCAAGCTGCTGCAGATCATCCTGATCGGGCAGCCGGAACTGCGCGAGATGCTGGCGCGGCCCGAGCTGGAGCAACTGGCGCAGCGCGTCATCGCGCGCTACCACCTGCAGGCGCTGGGCGAGGCCGAAACCGCGCAGTACGTGCGCCACCGCATGGAGGTCTGCGGCCTGCAGGGGCCGCTGCCTTTCGACCGCCGCGCGCTGGCCCGCGTGCATGCGGCCACCGGCGGCGTGCCGCGCCGGATCAACCTGCTGTGCGATCGCGCGTTGCTGGGCGCCTATGGGAACGGACAGGCGCAGGTGACCCGCCGTACCGTGGATCACTCCGCGGCCGAAGTGTTTCCCCGCGCGGTGCGCGCGGCGGCCGCCTGGCCGCGCATGGCGCTGGCGGCAAGCGTCGGCGTGCTGGCGGGCGCGGGACTGCTGTTCGCCGCGACGCGTGGCGTGGAGCGCGTCGGAGCCGTCGCCGAGCGCGTCACGGTGAAGCCCGCGCCAGCCGCGCCGGCGCAGCCGTTGCGCGTCGCGATTCCCCCGGCCCCGGCCCCCGCTGCGCCGCAGGCCGCCCCGCCGCCGGCGACTCCGCCCACATTGCTGCGCGATCCGCAGCAGGCCTGGCGCGAGCTGGCCCAGGCGTGGAAGCTGCCCGTGGCCGAGGGCGATGCCTGCGAGGCGCTGGCTCGAGAACAGGTGATGTGCTTCACGCGCCCCATGGACCTGTCGGTGATCCGCCAGCTGGCGCGGCCAGGCATCGTGACGCTCGACGCCGCCACCGGGCAGCCCTCCTACGCGATCCTTGCGGCGCTGACAGACCAGACCGCCACGCTGCGCGCTGCCGGGACGGAACAGACCGTGACGCTGGCGGCCCTGGCGCAGCGCTGGCAAGGCGACTTCGGCACGCTGTGGCGCGCGCCGGCGGGCTATCGAGAGATGGCTCGCGACGGCGAGAAGGGCCCACTGGTGGATTGGGTGGCGCATCGCCTGGCTTCCGCCGCCGGCTCCGTGCCGCCCCAGCACGCGGCCGTGCTCGACCCCGCGCTGCGCGCCCAGGTGCGGTCCTTCCAGCGTGCGCAGGGCCTCCCTGCCGACGGCCTGCCGGGCCCGCTGACCCTGATGCAACTGAATCGCGCGAGCGGCGTGGACGAGCCGCGCCTGCGCACGGAGCCCTAGACCCGCATGTCGTACATCCTCGATGCATTGCGCCGCGCCGACGCCGAGCGGGAACGCGATCCGGCGCGCGGCATCCACGCGCAACCCGCGGCGGTGCTGCCGCGCGAGGCGGAGCCTTCGCGCGCACCGTGGGTGCTGGCCGGCGCCGCCGTGGGCATGGCCGCCGTCGTCGCCGGCATCTACCTGTTCGCCGGCCGGGAGCCGGAACCGGTCGCCGCTCCCGTGGTGCTCAGCCAGCCGCTCGCGGTCGTGGAGCCGCCGAGCGTGCCCGCGGTCGTCCCCGTAGCCACGGCAGTGATGCCACCGCCGCCGCCCATGCCGGCGCCCGCGCCGGAGCGGCCCCGCCCCACGCCGGCCGCGGGCGAACGCACCGTGAAGGCGCCGGTGGCCGTCGCGAGGCTGCAGCCGGTCCCGCCGCAACCGGGCGTCACCTCTCCGGGCGCGCCGGCAGGCGGTGCGCCCGCGGCGCCCCCGGCGGCGCCTTCGGCAGCTCCGCCGGCTCCGCCGTCCACCGCGCCCTCGACAGCGCCTTCCACGGCGCCAGCCAACGCGCCATCCACCGCACCGCGAACCGGGCCGTCGATTGCCGCCCCGGCCGCGCCGGGTTCCGCGCCTCCGGATCGCGTGGTGGCGGTCGCCGAGTTGCCGGCGGACATCCAGCGTGAACTGCCCAAGCTGGTGATCGCCGGTGGCGTGCATTCGGACAATCCTGCCCAGCGCATGTTGATCGTGGGCGGGCAGGTGCGCTCCGAGGGCGCGGAACTCTCGCCGGGCCTGGTGCTGGAGCAGATCCGCGCCAACTCCGCCGTGCTGCGCTTTCGCGGCTGGCGTTACAGCGTGAGCTTCTGAGCGCGGCTCAGGCGAGCAGCCGCCGGGTCGCGATGCCCAGCGCCAGCGACAACAGGGGCAGGGCACACAGCGCGGCGCGCCATCGGCCCGGCAGCGGCAGCAGGCCCAGCGCGCCCAGCGTCGCCAGGGCGGTCGGGTCCGGCATCCAGCCGAACACCTCCGCGTCTTCGAGCGCATGGCCTGTCAAAGGCGCCAGCAGTGGATAGACCGCCGCGGCAGCCGCCAGCAGGAGACCCGTCGCGCGCGCGCTCGACGCGGGCACGCCGCGCCACGGCAGGCAGGCGGCGGCCAGCA
>JAJNBO010000305.1 GCA_021156245.1 Ramlibacter sp.
CCATGAGCGCGCTTCCCTTCCCCTCGATCGACGCCCTCCAGCAATCCCTCCAGGACAGCGGCTACTTCGCCGAGCGGCGCCTGGCGACGGCGGTGTTCCTGGCGCTGAAGCTGCAGCGTCCGCTGCTGCTGGAAGGCGAGCCCGGTGTCGGCAAGACCGAGCTGGCCAAGGCGCTGGCCACCGCGCTGCAACGATCGCTGCTGCGCCTGCAGTGCTACGACGGGCTGGAGCTGCGCGAGGCGCTCTACGAATGGAACTACGCCGCGCAGCTGCTGCACATGCGCGCGGCCGAGGGCAAGGAGAGCGCCGACCAGATCGAGCGCGAGGTCTACCAGGACCGCTACCTGATCCGGCGTCCGCTGCTGCAGGCCCTGCAAGCGCCCGAGCCCGGCGCCGTGCTCCTGATCGACGAAGTGGACCGCGCGGACGAACCCTTCGAGGCCTTCCTGCTGGAGTACCTGGGCGAATACCAGGTGAGCATCCCGGAGATCGGCACCATCCGCGCCCGGGCGACGCCGGTGACCATCCTTACCAGCAATCGCACGCGCGAACTGAATGATGCCGTGAAGCGCCGCTGCCTCTATCACTGGCTCGACTACCCCGGCCGCGACCGCGAGCTGGCGATCGTGCGCTCGCGCGTGCCCGAAGCGGGCGAACAGCTGTCGCAGCAGGTGGCGCAGTTCGTCGGCCGCCTGCGCAGCCAACCCTTCGCCAATGCGTTCCAGCGCGCGCCGGGCATCGCCGAGAGCGTCGAGTGGGCCAAGGCCCTGGTGGCGCTGGACACGCTGGCGCTCGACCCGGAGGTCGTCTCCGACACCGCCGGCATCCTCTTCAAGCAGCGCGAAGACGTCGCGGCCCTGACCCCCGAGCTCGCCGCCGACCTGCTGAAGCCGGAGCCCGAACCCGCCTGAAGGCGCGGCTCGCCTGCCATGAGCAACCTGGGCGACGCGCGCAGCGGCAAGTTCGCCGACAACATCGCGGGCTTCGGCCGCGCGCTGCGCCGTGCGGGGCTGCGCGTGGACAGCGCCCGCATCGGCCTCGCGCAGCAGGCCGCGCAGCTGGTGGGCGTCGAAGACAAGGCGGACCTGGGCGCCGCGCTGGAGGCGGTGCTGGTGTCGCGCGAGCAGGAACGTGACGTGTTCCGCGAGCTGTTCGACGCCTACTTCCGCGATCCGGAACTCGCCCACAAGCTGCTGTCGCAGATGCTGCCGACCGCGCAAGGCCGGGCGGAACCCTCGAAGCGCCGGCCCCGCGTGAGCGATGCGCTCGCGCCGCAGAAGCGATTCGGCGGCGGCGAGCGCAAGCCGGACCAGGAAGTGGAGTTCGACGCCGCGATGACCGCGAGCGACATGCACCGCTTGAAGCACGCCGACTTCAACGCGCTCAGCGCCGGGGAATTCCACCTGGTCGAGCGGCTGGCACGCGACGTCGCGCTGCCGCTTCCGGAAGTGGAGATGCGGCGCATGCGCCCGGGCATGCGCGGCAGCCGCCTGCATTGGGCGCGCTCCATGCGCCAGGCGGCCCGGACGGGCGGCGAGCTGATGGTGCTGCGCAGGATGCAGCGCAGCCGCCAGCCGCTGCCCTTGCTGGTGCTCGTCGACGTCTCCGGGTCCATGGAGCGCTATGCGCGCCTGCTGCTGGCCTTCCTGCATGCGGCCACCCGGCTGCACCGCCGCCGCGACGTCTTCGCTTTCGGCACGCACCTCACGGACCTCACGCCTGCCTTCCGCATCGCCGACACTGATGCGATGCTCGCGGCGGCCAGCTCGGCCATCGACGACTTCGCCGGCGGCACGCGCCTGGGCGAGTCGCTCGCGACGCTGCGCCAGCGCCATGCGCGCCGCCTCGTGGGCCGGCGCACGCTGGTGCTCATCATCAGCGACGGGCTGGACACCGGGGAGCCGGATGCGCTGTCGAGCGAGCTGGACTGGCTGACGCACCGCTGTCGCCGGCTGCTGTGGCTGAACCCGCTGCTGCGTTTCGAAGGCTATGCTCCGCTGGCGCGCGGCGCCTCGGTGCTGTACCGGCATGCGCACGCGATGCTGGCGGTGCACAACCTGGCGAAGCTGCAGGACCTGGCGCAAAGCCTCGCCGACCTGCTCGACCGTTAGAAGAACGACGAAAGAAGAACCATGGAAATGCAAGGCAGCCGCCGCCTGGGGGTGTCGCAACAACAGGCGTGGGAAGCGCTGAACGATCCGCAGGTGCTGAAGACCTGCATCCCGGGCTGCGACAAGGTGGAGCCGACGGGGGAGAACCAGTACGCGATCGGCATGTCCGTGAAGGTCGGGCCGGTGGCTGCGCGCTTCGCGGGGAAGATCACGCTGGTGGACGTGCTGCCGCCCAACAGCTACACGATCGTGTTCGAGGGGCAGGGCGGTCCGGCAGGGTTCGGCAAGGGCACCGCCAAGGTGGCGCTGGCACCTCCGGCGGAAGGCGCAGGTTGCGAATTGGCCTACTCCGCGCAGGCGCAGGTGGGCGGCAAGATCGCGCAGGTCGGCCAGCGCCTGGTCGATGGTGTCGCCCGTTCCATGGCCGAGGACTTCTTCCGCCGCTTCGACGAGGAGATGCAACGCCGCTACCCCGAGGCGTACAGCGCGCAAGCGGCGCTGCCAGCCGAAGCCGCTCCCGCGGAGCCCAAGACCCGGCCCATTCCCACCTGGGCGTGGATCGCATGCGGCTTCGGCGTGCTGATCGCGCTCCTGTTGTTGATGCGCTGACGGCATGCCGGCTTTGCAGCAACCCGCCTGGACCCGCCGCGCGGTGCTGGGAGCGGCAGCGAGCCTGGTGGCGTGCCCGGCGCTTGCCGTGGCGCAATCGGACAGCTATCCGTCGCGGCCGATCTCGCTCATCGTTCCCTGGCCCGCAGGCGGGCAGACGGACATCACCATGCGCATCCTCGCAGACCTGGCGCAACGATCGCTGGGCCAGCCCGTGGTCGTGGAGAACAGGCCGGGCGCGGCCGGCACGCTGGTGGGCCCGGCCTTGCGCGCCGCCGCTCCGGACGGGTACGTCATCGGGCAACTGCCGATCACCTTGTACCGCGCGCCCTTGCAGCGCAAGGTGGCATGGGATCCGCTGCGCGACATCACGCCGGTGATCCAGATCTCCGGCGTCACCTTCGGCATCGTGGTGCCGGCGGACAGCGGCTTCAGATCGATGGCCGATCTGCTGGCCTGGGGTCGCGAACACCCGGGGTGGTTGACCGTCGGCTCCACCGGCATCGGCAGCACGGCCCACCTGGCGATGGAGGACGTGCTGGCGCGCGAGGGCGTGCGCTACGTGCACGTTCCCTACAAGGGCACGGCGGACCAGATGCTGGCCGTGGCTGGCGGGACGCTGATGGTGGGCGTCAATTCGACCGGCTTCGCGCCGTACCTGGACTCCGGCAAGTTGCGCCTGCTCGCCATCTTCAGCGCGCAGCGCAGCAAGCGCTGGCCGCAGGTGCCGACGATGCGCGAGCTCGGCCATCCCGATGCGGTCTACACCTCGCCGTACGGAATCGGATTGCCGGCCGGGGCGGATCCGGTCGTCGTTCGCAAGCTGCACGACGCGTTCAAGGCTGCGATGTTCGATCCGCTGCACCTGCAGGAAATCGCCAGGTACGACCAGCAGCCCGACTACCTCGACACCGCGGACTACGGCCGTCGCGTGCGCGAGGTGACCGCTCGCGAGTGGCTGCTGCTGGCGCGGCTGGGACTCGCGCAGTAGCCGGAGTGACAAGTGGGAGCCTTGCCTGCCATGCCGCCGAGTGCGCGATCGCGTTCTTCGCCATCACGCTGCGGAGGGTACGATCCACGACGCGGCATGGCCAGGCAACCCCGAGGAAACCCATGAAGACCCCCACCGCCTTCGCCGTGGCGGCCATCGCGGCATCGCAGGCTTGCGCGCAGACGCCGGCCGAGGCCCCCGCCGCGCAGGACGGCAGCCGTACGTTGCGTCCGGTGGTTGTGACGCCCACCCCCGGCGTTGCGCAGGAGGCGTTCGACACCCCGGCGTCGGTGGACGTGGTCGACCGCGACACCCTGCGCAACGCGCAACTGCAGGTCAACCTGTCGGAGCCGCTGGTACGCGTGCCGGGCGTGATCGCGCTGAACCGCCAGAACTACGCGCAGGACCTGCAGATCTCCATTCGCGGCTACGGCGCCC
>JAJNBO010000306.1 GCA_021156245.1 Ramlibacter sp.
GAAGTCGTGGTCGCGGCAGGCGCGAAGGCCGTCAGCGATCCGGTCGCCCTGCGCACGCCGGCCGACGCGCGCCTGCGGGTGGACTTGCACCTGCCGGAACCCTCCGCCCTTGCCGGCTTCCATTGGGATGCCCGCGACCAGACCTTGCTGCTCGCCGGCGACGCAACCGGACGCCCCGCACCAGCCGGCGCGGGGAAGGTCACGACGCGAGCCTTCCTTTCCGCGGTGATGGTGGAGTCCGGCCACAACCCGGTCACTGTGGTCGCCCTCGGCGACTCCATCACGGACGGCAACGGCTCGACCCCGGGGACGGACCGGCGCTGGCCGGACGTGCTCGCGCGCCGGCTCGCGGCACAGGGCGTGGCGGTGTTGAATGCGGGGATCTCCGGCAACCGGCTGCTGCGTGGCGGCATGGGGGAGAGCGCACTCGCACGGTTCGATCGCGACGTGCTGCAGCAGCCGGGCGTGCACGCGGTGATCGTCCTGCTGGGGACGAACGACATCGGGTGGCCAGGCGCCGCTTTCGCGCCGCGGGAGACGCTGCCAACCGTCGCGGAAATCACGGCAGGCTTTCGCCAGCTGGTCGAACAGGCGCACCTGCGCGGCGTGCGGGTGATCGGCGCCACCATCACCCCGTTCGAGGACGCCCTGAAGGGGACTCCCCTGGAGGGCCACTACAGCGTGCGAAAGGAAGCGACCCGGCAGGCCGTCAACGACTGGATCCGGCATGCAGGTGTGTTCGACGCCGTGGTCGACTTCGATCGCCTGCTGCGCGACGAAGCCAGGCCGAGCCGCCTGCGCGCGGAGTTCGACTCGGGTGACCACCTGCATCCGGGCGACGCCGGATACCGGGCGATGGCGGAGATGATCGATCTGCAGGACCTGCTGGGTGCAGCGTCGAACTGAGCCAGCAATGGATCGCGTCGCACCTCCACTGCAAGGCGGCGCACTGCCGCTGCCCCTCGTGGCGCTTGCGCTCGCCGCATTCGCCATCGGCACCACAGAGTTCGTCATCGTCGGCCTGCTGCCATCCCTGGCACAGGACCTGCAGGTCAGCGTGCCGAAGGCCGGGCTGCTCGTCACCGGCTACGCGCTCGGTGTCGCGTTCGGAGCGCCGCCACTGGCGGCCCTGGCCGCGCGCATGCGGCCCCACCGGGCGCTGGTGGCACTGATGCTGGTGTTCATCGTGGGCAACCTCGCCTGCGCCCTGGCGCCGGACTACGCCACGCTCATGATGGGTCGGATCGTCGCTTCGTTGACCCACGGCGCGTTCTTCGGCGTGGGCTCCGCCGTGGCCGCGGGCCTGGTGCCTCCGGGCAAGCGGTCCGCCGCGATCGCCCTGATGTTCAGCGGGCTCACCCTGGCCAACGTGCTGGGCGTCCCCGCCGGCGCCTGGATCGGGACGCACTCCGGATGGCGCATGACCTTCTGGGTCGTCTGCGCCCTCGGGCTCGTCGCCCTCGTGGGCGTGTGGAAGCTGGTTCCACGGCAACTGCACGCCGAGCTTGGTGGCGCGCGGGGCGGCTGGCGCATCCTGCGCCGTCCGCGCTTCCTGGCAGCCTTGCTGCTCACCGCCACCGGCTTCGGCGGCATCTTCGCTGCACTGACCTATCTCGCGCCCCTGCTGCACGCGGCCGCGGGATTCACCAGCGGGCAGGTGAACGCCACCCTCGTCGTGTTCGGCGTCGGCCTGACGCTCGGCAACCTCCTGGGGGGCTGGTTGTCGGATCGGTGGCCCGCGCGCTCCATGGTCGGCATCCTGCTGGTCCTTGCCGGCGTCGAGGTCGCCCTGTCGCTGACGGCCTCGCACCCGGCCGCGGTGGTGTTCACGATCTTCCTCTGGGGCGTGGCGGCGTTCGCGACCGTACCCGGGTTGCAGGCACGCGTGCTGGACGAAGCCCGCGAGTCGCCTGCCCTCGCCGCCACCCTGAACATCGGCGCGTTCAATCTCGGAAACGCCGCTGGCGCGTGGCTTGGCGGCACCGCGCTGGCCATGCACGTGCCGCTCGTCCAACTTCCCCTGCTCGCCGCGGTGCTCGCGCTCGTCGCGCTCTGTGTCCTCGGCTGGAGCACCCTCAACTCGCGCCCCGTGCGCTCCTGGAGACCACCATGAACCTGCTCGTCCTGAATGCCAGTCCCCGGCGCGATCGGTCCTTGTCGAGGCGACTGGGCGCCGCGTTCCTCGCGGAATGGCTGGACCGGAGGCCGCACGACGGCGTCGTGCAGCGCGATGTCGGCATCGATCACCCGCCGCTACTCACGGAGGGATGGATCGCAGCATGCTTCACCCCCGACGAGCAGCAGACGCCCGCGCAGCGCGAGATCCTGAGCTACTCGGACGCCGCCATCGAGGAACTCACCCGGGCGGATGTCCTGGTCATCGCGACTCCGCGCTACAACTACGGCATGCCGGCGGCCCTGAAGGCATGGTTCGACCAGGTGATCCGCATCCGCCGCACCTTCCACTTCGACCCCGCGGAGAAGACGTGGCCACTCTCACCGATGCTTTCGGGCAAGAAGCTGGTGCTGCTGTCCTCCTCCGGCGAGTTCGCTTTCCAGCCGGGCGGGCTGCGCGAGCAATGGGACCACCTGGAGCCCCATGTTCGGACGTGCGCGCACTACCTCGGAGTCGCTTCCCGGGACCTGCACCATGTAGCCATCGAATTCCAGGAGTTCGGCGACGAGCGCCACGCGGCGTCCGTGCAGGAGGCGCTACAAAGCGTGAAGGGACTTGCCGGCACGCTGGCTGCACGCGACCTGCCGCTCGGGTCCCCCGTGCGCTGATCCACTCCCACACGATTGCTGGATGAACAGTCCCCGCCCCAGGTCGTGCGCCGCTTCAAGCAGGGCCCCGCGCGCCCGCGCATGCGAATCGAGCAGGAACCGGGAGCCGGCGATCGGCGCGCCGCAGTAGTCGAAGATGCCATGCTCGATCTGGGTCTTCATCGCGGGAAGGTATCCGTGCCGGTCGTAGGTCCCGGCGTCCGCGCCACCGATGGCGACCAGGTGCACGGGCAGCCGGCCGAGCAACTTCACCAACTTCTGGCCCGGACTTTCGCGGTAAGCCCACCCGTTGGAGAAGACTCGGTCGATCCAGCCCTTGAGCAGCGCGGGAAACGACCACCAGTACACCGGATACACCAGCACGAGCGCCTGGCAGCGGTCTATCCTCTGCTGCTCAAGCAAGACGTCCGGCGGAGGCGCCGACCCTGCGCCATACCCGGCGCGATCGGCGTTGTTGTACCGAGGGTCGAAGCCCTCGGCCGCAAGATCGGCGATCTCCGCGGTGTGGCCGCCGGGCGCCTCGGCGATGCCCCGGGCCAGTTCCGCCGCGACGCGATGGGTGAACGAATCCGGATCCGGGTGGGCGACTACGATGAGCGCATGCATGTGACATCCCTTTCACGAGTACGGCGGTTCCAGGACGGTCCCGCGCAACCTACCAATAGTATATTGCGCAACCTACCATTGGTATATCAACCATGAAGCCACCGCGGACGATCGAACCGGACGACGACGGACCGCGCCGCCGGCTGCCCCGGCACGAGCGCTACCGGCAACTGCTCGAAGTGGCGTGGCAGGTCGTGCGCGACTCGGGGACGGACGCCTTGACGCTGGGATCGCTCGCCGAGCACGCCGGCGTGACGAAACCGGTGGTCTACGACCACTTCACCACCCGCAACGGCTTGCTGGCCGCGCTCTACAGCGAGTTCGACACCCGGCAGAACGCGTTGATCGATGCGGCGATCGAGGCCAGCGCACCGACACTGGCGGATCGGGGAGCCGTGCTTGCGGCGGCCTACGTCGATTGCGTGCTCGCGCAGGGGCGGGAGTTGCCAGGCGTGATTGCGGCGCTGGCCGGGTCGCCGGAGATGGAAAGCGCCAAACGCGGCAGCGAGGCGGCCTTCCTCGAGAAATGCCGCACTCTCCTGGCGCCGTTCGCGCCGGCCAAGCGCATCTCGGATGCCGGCCTGCGCGCCATGCAGGGCGCGGCCGAAGCGCTCTCGTACGCGGCCGCGATCGGCGAGATCTCCGCGGCAGAGGCCAAGCGCGAACTGTTCGAGACCATCGTGGCGATGGTCGCGCGCCAGAAGCGGACCGGCACGCGCGGCAACCGCGCCGGCTGAGCTCACCGCCCCCG
>JAJNBO010000010.1 GCA_021156245.1 Ramlibacter sp.
CGGGTTCATCTACCCGGGCGAGCGCCACCGCATCCCGCAATGGGTGATGCAGGACCTCCTGGACAAGATGGCCGCCGAGATCGCGCAGCCTCCGGCCCACGACCCGCACGTCTGCGCCGGCACGCTGCTCTCGCGCGAGCAGTACCTGCACGACGTGGAGCGGCTGGGCTACATCGATGGCCGGCTCACGCCCGTGAGCACCATGACGCCCGAAGACGTGGCGACGTGGACCGACGCGATCCCGGCGCGGCAGGCCGAGGCGCAGCCGGACACTGCCGTGGACGAGGAAGGGCAGGACGCCCCGGTGCCGCGGCGCGCCGCCGGCTGGTCCGACTCGGGCACGCTCAACGCGTGACCGGAACCCGTCGACCGAGAAGGGCTCCGGCCACCACGAGCGCGATGACCACGCCCTGGGCGGCGAGGCCCTGCACGTTGGGATAGACGCCGAGCCATGGCAGGTCCATGAACCGTGCGGCGGGCGTGGAGGTCAGCCAGCCTGCCTCCTGCAGCGCCGAGATCCCGTGGCCCACGAACACGATGGCCATCAGCACCAGCAAGGCCGACGTCGCCTTGAAGAACGGGCCGATCGGCAAGCGCACGCTGTACTTCAGGATGACCCACGCCAGCACGGCGAGCAGCAGCGCGGCAGCGCCCATGCCCGCGAAGACCGGGTCGCGTCCGCCGGGTCCGGCCTGCGCGAACAGCGTTTCGTAGAAGAGGATCACCTCGAAGAGCTCGCGGTAGACGGCGAGGAACGAGATGCCCGCCATCGCCCAGAGCGTCCGCTTGCCCAGCGCCGTGGTGACCTGGTCGCGGATGAATCCCTGCCAGGCTTGCGCGGTAGAGCGCCGATGCAGCCACAGCCCCACGTACAGCAGCATCGCCGCCGCGACGAGCGCGGACACGCCTTCGGTGATCTCGCGGTTGGCGCCGCTGATCGTCAGCAGGTAGTTGGCCGCGAACCAGGTGGCCACGCCCAGGGCCACCGCCGCGATCCAGCCGACATGGATGTACGGCAGCGCATCGTTGCGCCCCGTCTTGCGCACGAAGGCCACGATGGCCGCCAGCACCAGGATTGCCTCCAGGCCTTCGCGCAGCAGGATCAGCAGCGCGCTGGTGAAGGCCGCGGCGGCCGACATGTCGCCGGCGCCGAGTTTCTCGTCCACCCGCGCCAGCAGGCCGCCAATCTCGTCGACGCGCTGGGCCACCGCCTCGACCGGCTTGGCGCCGTCGATGTCGGAACGCAAGGCCATCATTGCGTCCTCGACCTGCCGGCGCAGCGGTGCATCGACGTTGTCGAGGCCCGCCTCGACCAGTTCGAAGCCTTCGAGATAGGCCGTGATGGCGTGCTGCCTGGCGCCGGCGCGGTCACCCGCGCGGTACGAAGCCAGGGACTCCGCCAGCTTGGCCCGCGTGACGTCCAGCGGTGCGGGGGCCGCAGCGGCGATGGCGGAAGGCTGCGCGGTGAGGTAGCTGCGAACGGCGTCCAGGTCCGCCGATTTCAGCTCGCCTGGCTGCTGCGTCACGAGCGCCCGGTAGGAGCCCAGTTCCTGCTTGCCCGTCCCCTGCTTCCACAGCGCCTCGCCCTTGCCCACCTGCTCCGGCGTCGCGCGCATGTTGCCCGCCAGGAAAGCAAGCGCCCAGCGATCGGCTTCCGACAGTTCCCCGAAGCCGCGCATGGGCGTGCCGCCGACGCCCAGGGTGATGGTGTTGTACAGCCCGAAGATGCTGCGCTGCTTCATCCGCGCTTCGTCGTGGAAGTTGCTGGGCGCGGGCTCCATGCCCTTGGACAAGGGCCCGTCGCCGCGGCCCTGCGCACCGTGGCAGGCCGCGCACTGCGCCTGGAACAGCGTGGCGGCTTTCGCGAGGTCCGGCGCCTGCTTCGGCGCCACCGCGACGCGGTAGCTGCGCACGACGGCCGCCGCGAGCCCCCGCGCCAGCGCGGAGATCTCCTCGCCGGGCGCCTTGTCGTCCACCCGCGCGACCAGCTGCTTGGCCTTGGCGATGAGCGATGGCTTGTCCACGTTGTCGGGCAGCTGTTCGAGCAGCACCACCGACTGCTTCGCGAACTCCCGCTGCTCCTGGTACTCCGGCTCGTCGAGAACCTTGCCGTCCTTCACGAACTCCGGATAGTCCACGCTCACGTAGTCCAGCATGTGGATGATGGTCTGCGCCTTCTCGTCGTGCGGGGCCGCGCGGACCGACGAGGCGCCCATCGTGCAGCAGAGGATCAGGAACAGGAAGGGTCGCAGCAGGGCAGCAAGGTTCATGGAAGGGCGGTGGTGGTAGGTCGATCAGAACTGGTAGGTTGCCGACGCGACGATGTTGCGGCGGGCGCCGTACCAGCAATCGCCGCGGGAAAGGCAAGTACCCACGTACTCCCTGTCCGCGGCATTGTTGATGTTCAGCGCATACCGCCAGCTCGACGTCTCGTAGGCGAGCATCAGGTCCACGAGGGTCACGGACGGTGTCTCGGGTGCCGGGCCGTCGCGGAACGCGCTCATGTAGCGCACGCCCGCGCCCGCGGAGAAACCGGGGAGCCCGGCGATGGCGAAACGATACTTGCCCCACACGGACGCCTGGTGTTTGGGCAACTGCTCCAGCGCGCGGTCCACGTCGGTGTAGTTGTAGTGGGAGGCGATCTCGAGCGCAGGAGTGATCCGCCCCTTGAGCTCGAGCTCGAGCCCCTTGTTCCGGGTGATGCCGGCCTGCGTGATGCTCGTGCCGAGGTCGACGACGTTGTTCTTTTCCTTCAACGTGTAGAGGGCGGCGCTCCCGGCAAGATTGCCGCCCGCCGGCTCGTACTTCAAGCCGGCTTCGAACTGTTCGCCAAAGAGCGGGGTCAGGCGCTGCGGACGCCCGGCGACGGTTCGCGGCGCCTGCGGCAGGAAGGACTCGCTGTAGCTGAGGTAGGGAGACCAGCCGCCGGCGAACGCGTAGAGCAGCCCGAGGCGCCGTGTCGTCGCATACACCTTGTCGTCCGGTTCACTCTCCAGCGTCGCGACCGCGCGATCGCGCCGCAATCCGGCAATCACGATCCAGTTGCCGACGCGCAGTTGGTCCTGGAGGTACAGCGCCGCCTGGCGAACGCCGGAACGCGGCTGGTCGACCAGCGGCCCCGGTAGCACGTAGCCCTGGTAGACGGGATCGTAGACGTCGATGGGAGGCGCGGTCCCACCCAGATAGTCCGGTACGTCGAAGAACGACCGCACGTCCTTCGTGTAGTGCGCCGCATCGAGCCCTGCCAGCAGCTTGTGCTTCGCCGCGCCGGTCGTGAAGTCGATCTCGGCATGCTGGTCGGTTGCGAGCAACTTCGCAGTGGTTTCGGAGACGTCCACGTAGCGGCCGAGAACGCGCTTGTTGATCGGGTCACCCTGCCAGGAGACTGCGCCGGAGAAGGCGTCTCCATAGATGCTGTAGTAATCGACGCGGTTGTGCGAGTAGCGCACGTTCTGCCGCACCGCCACCTGGTCGTTGAAGCGGTGCTCGAACAACCACCCGATGCTCTTGCGGCCCGAGTCGTAGCGGTCGAACCCCGGCTCACCGATGAACCGGTTGGTCGGAATCTTGCCGTTCGGGTTCGGCAGCGACACGCCCTCCCACGGGAAGAACTGCGCCGTCGACCCGCTCTTGTCCTGCTGCCACAGGCCCTGCAGCGTGAGCGACGTCGCCGCGCTGGGCTGCCAGGTGAGCGAGGGCATGAACAGGGCGCGGTCGTCGCTCACGTAGTCCACCTGGGTATCCGCCTTGCGGCCCACGGCGACGAGCCGGTACAGCCATTCGCCGTCGGCGCTCAGTGGCCCGGTCAGGTCGGCCCGCAGCTGCTTGCGGCCGTAGCTCCCGACCTGCACGCCCACTTCCCCCTGGAACTGCGCGCGCGGCCGCTTGCTGACCATGTTTACGACGCCGCCGGTCGTGCTCTGGCCGAACAACATGGAGGATGGCCCGCGCAGCACTTCCACGCGTTCGAGCGTGAAGGGGTCGGCGCGCGTGTCGCTGGTGTACCAGTCGAACCGGCGGCGCAGGCCATCCTGGTAGATCTCCGGATAGCTGCCGCGGATCCGGACATTGTCGCTGCGCGAGTCGACACCGTATGCGTCGGAGCGTACACCCGCGGCGTAGTTCAGCGCCTCCTGCAGTCCCGTCGCGCCCTGGTCCGCCATCTGATCGCGGGTCACCACGGTGACGGACTGCGGAGTCAGGATGAGGGGTGTATCGGTCTTGGTGGCGGTCACGGCGTTGCGCGCCTTGTAGCCAATGACCGGCGACGTTGCGGTCTCGCGCTCGGACCCGGCCTTGATGCGCACCTCCGGCAGCGTCGACACGGCGGCCGGCGGCGTTTGGGCCGTGGCGCTGAACGCGCCAAAGGCGGCCAGCAATGGCAAAGGCAGCCGCCGCGCGGCTCGTGGTCGGGACATGGAAACTCTCCTCGTTGCATGCAAGTGAAATGCGATTTCGCTGGCTGCACCGGGAGAGGTGTTGCTTGCATCCGGACCGGCTCGCGGTTCGAAGGAATCAGGATCGCGGCGAGCGCCGCAGCGGCAGGGCGTACCAGCCCATCACGGCCACGGGCACGCCCAGGCCGATCCAGGACCAGACGTCGCCCCAGCCGTCGGACACGAGCGCGGTGAGCAGCCCGCTGAGGGTCAGCACGCCGAGCACGGTGGGCGCAGTCCACATCCGGCGGGCTTCGGGGCTCATTGCCCGGTCTCCGGCAGGATGACGCCCGCTTCGGACGGCAGCGATTGCGGCTGCCGGCGGCGCAGCCACAGGTACAGGCCGCTGCCGAGGACGATGATGGTTGCGATGTCCAGCACGGCCCAGAGGATCTGCATCGGCATGCCGGCGTAGTCGCCGAAGTGCAGCGGCTGCGACACCAGCAAGGCGGTCAGGTACCAGGGCAGCTCCGGCGCGGCCGTCACCTGCGCGGTGCGCGCGTCCACCAGCACCGGCCGCGGCAGCTTGGACGTGAGCGGCGTCTCGCCCTTCAGGAAGAAGGTGGTGTGGTGCGGGCTGGAGAAGGCGGTGCCCGGATAGGCGACGAACGAGAGCTTCGTGCCCGGGGCAGCAGCCAGCGCGGCGTCGTAGGACTTCTGCACCGAGGCGCGTTCCGCCACCGGCACCAGCGGCTTGCCCTGGTACGGCTGCAGCAGCGCCGTGAGCTGGTCGTGCTGCCAGTACTTGATCAGCAGGTCCGCCCAGGTGTTGATCATGCCGGTGGCGCCGACGACGAACACCCAGGTGAGCGTGACGATGCCCAGCAGGTTGTGCAGGTCCAGCCAGCGCACGCGGGTGGAACGCTCCCTGCGCACTTCCCCGAACGCGAGCTTGCGCGTGAAGGGCGCATAGAGCACCACGCCGGACACCACCGCGACCAGCAGCAGCAGGCCCATGAGCCCCAGGAACAGCTTGCCCGCCAGGCCCGCGAACAGGTCCACGTGCAGCTTGAACATCACCCACATGAAGCCTTCGTCGAAGCGGGGCTGCGCGAGCACCTCGCCGGTGCGCGCGTCCACCGCCACCGAGCGGAAATCGTCGGTGGGATCGGGGGTCGGCGTAAGCGTGACGAACCAGATGTCGGGGTTGTCCTCGTCGGGCGACGAGAACTGCACCACGCGGTCGGGGTGGCGCGCCTTGGCCACTTCGAGCACGCGGTCCAGGCTCACGTGCGGCGTGCCCTTGGGCATCGGCGGCGCCTCGACTTCGGTGCCGAGCAGGTGGCCGATCTCGTGGTGGAAGATCAGCGGCAGGCCCGTCAGGCACAGCAGCAGCATGAAGACCGTGCAGACCAGACTGCTCCACTTGTGCAGCCAGGTCCAGGTGCGAATCGCGCGGGCAGTCAGCATGTGGACGTCCTCAGAAGTCGACGCTGGCGCTCAGGGTGAAGGTGCGCGGGCCGCCGACCACCAGGTAGCCGGCGCCGGGGAACCCGCCCGAAGACGACCAGTAGTTGCGGTCGGCGACGTTGTCGACCCGTGCGCGCAGGGTGACGAGGCGGCCCGCTACCTCGGTCAGGTAGCGCGCGCCCACGTCGACGCGCGTCCAGCCCGCCACCTTCAACGTGTTTGCACCGTCCGCGTAGGTGCTTCCGGTCTGCGCCACGCGCGTGTCCAGCGTGAGCCCCCGCACGCCCGGCACGTCCCAATCGACGCCCACTGTCGTTTGCAGGTTCGGCACCCCGATGACGCGCTTGCCATCGGTGAGGGCGGAGCCGGTGCTGCGCTGCTTGGCTTGCAGCCAGGTCACGCCGCCGAGCAGGCGCAGGCCTCGGGTGGGCTCGCCGAACACCGTGAGTTCGACTCCGTCGTGCCGGTCGCTGCCTGCCGCGCTGAACACACCTGCGGCATTGACGAAGGCGTGCGGCCGGGTCGTGCTGAACAAGGCTCCAGCCGCCCCGAACGTACCGGAGTCGTACTTCACGCCGATCTCCTTCTGCTTGGAGACGTAGGGCGCAAGCTGTTGGCCTTGGTTCACGGTGCCTGCCGGCGCGGTATTGCCCTGGGTCAGACCTTCGATGTAGTTGGCGTAGAACGAGAGCTGCTTGCTCGCTCGCCACACCGCGCCCACTGCAGGGCTGACGCGGCTCTTCTCGTAAGGCACGCCGAAGCTCGTGATCTCCAGCTTCTGGTGACGCGCGCCCAAGGTCACGAGCAGGCGATCGCCGAACATCGACAACGTGTCTCCCAACGCGAAACTGGCCAGCCGGATGTCACCGGTGCGCGCCAGCGCGGGCATCGGTCCGATCACCGGCGCCGGAACGAAGACGGGGTCGTACAGGTTGGTCGGGCTGCCGAAGGCCCCGAAGGTGAAGGCCGTGTCCGTCTTGCCGCGGAACCAGCTGGCGGCGCCCACCACCTCGTGGCCGATGCTGCCGGTGCGCGCCTTCCAGCGCAGGCCCAGCTCGCCGGTGTCGATGCTGTCTTCACGATCGTTGTCGAAGCGGAAGAAGTTGGCCGCGCCGGTGTCGGCGTTGTCCACCGACAGCACGGCCAGCGAGTTCGCTTCCTTGCTGCCACGGTGACCATAGGCGGCCCACCCCGTGAGCGCGGAGGTGATGTCCCATTCGCCGCGGACCGTGCCGAATACGTCACGCTCGTTGGAGAAGGTCCAGGGCTGGGCAAAATTGCGCGATGCATCTGGCGCCGTCGGCACGCGGGTGATGGCGCCGAGCTGCACGTTCGGACGGGTGCCATCGAGCTGATGGTCCTGGTAGCCGACATCGGCGGACAGGCGCACGTCGCGGCTGCGCCAGTCAAGGCCGACGGAGAGCAGGCCGAGCTTGGCCTTTTCGTCATCGACCGCCGTGCCACCGTCGCGGTAGGCAGCATTCACGCGGATGCCGGTGGAACTGTCCGGACCAAATCGGCGGGCGACGTCCGCCGATACCGTACCCTGCCCCCCGCTGCTCACGCCGAAAGTGACCCGGTTGAGCGGCTCGTTCGGTGCTCGCTTGGGCAGCAGGTTGATGGTGCCGCCAAGGCCGCCGCCGCCGGGCGTGGCTCCACTGAGGAACGCGGACGCGCCGCGCAGGATTTCCACGCGCTCGAACAGTTCGGCCGCGATGTACTGGCGCGGCAGCAAGCTGTACAGGCCGTTGTAGGCAATGTCGTCCGAGCTCAGGACGAAGCCGCGGATGAAGAAGGACTCCTGGAAGTTGCCGAAGCCGCGAGCGATGCGGACACCTGGGTCATTCAGCAGCACCTCGCCGACGCTGCGCGCCTGCCGGTCCTGGATCAACTCGTTGGTGTAGCTGGTGATGGAGAACGGCGTCTCCATGTTGTCGCGCGTGCCCAGGATGCCGGCGCGGCCGCCGCGCGCCACCTGGCCGCCGGGATACGCCGGCGCGAGGCCCTGGGCGGAGGCGTCAGCGCTTGCATTGACGGTGACGGTGGACAGCGTCTTGCCGCTTTCGGCCGCAGCGGGCGCCGCCTGCGCCCAAGCCCCCGAAACGTGGAAAGCGAGGCTGGCGGCGAGCGCCACCGGGGTCAGCTGGTTCATGTCTTCGTTGTTCTGCGAAGTCGGCTGGCTGGGGATCTGGCTGGCCGGTTGAGTCGAATTGTAATGCGAATTATTCTCAGTTAGTTTTCCGGCGACTGTCAAGGCGGTGCGGGTGAGACCATGCCGGGAGTCGCGGGAACCGCGTCCGGGGGGCGTGACGGCGTGCACGACAATGCTCGCCATGCTGCTGGACGAAACGCTGCGGGCACGGATCCGACGGAGCCTGGATGCATGGGACGTGCGCCTCGCCCGGCACGGCAGCCATCGGGCGGCCGCGGTTGCGCTCACGCTGGTCGAGGAAGGAACGGGTGCGGAGGTACCCGGGCTCGTGCGGCCCCAGGGCTGGAGCCGCGTCGCCGCCGTGTTGCTGACGCGCCGCGCCGACACGCTCAACAACCATGCGGGCCAGTGGGCGTTGCCGGGCGGACGCATCGACGAGGGCGAAAGCCCGATCGACGCCGCACTGCGCGAGATGGAAGAGGAGGTCGGCCTGCGCCTGTCCGCGTCCGACCTGCTGGGGTCCCTCGACGACTACGTGACGCGCTCCGGGTTCGTCATCACGCCTTTGGTGTTCTGGGGCGGAGAGGCTCCAGCGCTGGTGCCGAACGCCGACGAAGTGGCCAGCGTGCACCGGATCGCGCTGGAGGAATTCCTGCGGGCCGACGCGCCGCTGCTCGACCCGTCCGAAGACGCCGGACGCCAGATCCTGCGCATGCCGGTGGGTGAATCGTGGATCGCTGCGCCCACGGCCGCGCTGCTGTACCAGTTCCGCGAGGTCTGCATCGCAGGCCGCCCGACGCGGGTGGACCACTTCGACCAGCCGCTGTTTGCCCGACGCTGACGGGTGCTTGGCGCGGCCGTGCCCTTTGAGTACCATTCGCGCCGTAGCGCCATCATGGTAGACCGCATCCGTTGCCTCGATCCGGACGTCAAGCCACCGGAGTACCGCGTGCCCCGCGGGAGGAGCGGCGTCGGCGCCGACACCGCGCTCGAAACGCTGTTGAGCGATCTCGAGCGCATCCGGCGGGCCAAGGAGGCTTACGGCGAGCAGCCGGAGCGCCCGGAGCAGTGGCAGTTCCGCTTCTGACGCGTGCAGGCCTGCAGGCCACTCAACCCGCCAGGAACCCGTCCCACACCAGCTTGCAGCCAGTGAGCAGCATGCCTGCATACACCAGCCGGTAGAACAGGCGCGGCTGGATGCGGTGCGCCAGTTTCACGCCGACCACCACCCCGATGGGCGCAAAAGGCAACAGTGCGATGGACGTCGCCATGTTGCGCAGGTCCAGAAGCCCCAGCCAGCCATACGGCACCCATTTGCTCAGGTTCATGGCCGTGAAGAACACGGCCATGGTCGCGGCGAAGGTGACCGGCTGCATGCGCAAAGGCAGCACGTACGCGTTGACCGGCGGCCCGCCGGCATGCGCGACGAAACTCGTGAAGCCGCTGGCGGTGGTCAGCAAGGCGCCCAGCCACTTCGGCGGCGGCGGGCTGTCGGGTTTGGGCGGGAAGACGAGACGCTGCGCGAGGAAGAGCAGCGTCAGGGTGCCGACGATGCCGGCCACCAGCCGCGTATCGAGCATGCGGAACGAAAGCGTGCCGATCACGGTGCCGACCAGCCCGAACGGGATGAGGAAGCGCAGCAGCTTCGTGTCCCACTTTCCACGATACGCCGCCAGGCCCATCATGTCCATGACGAACAGGATGGGCATCAGGATGGCGGCGGCCGCGGGCACCGTGACCGCCAGGGCCATGAGGGGAACGGCGAGGGAGCCGAAGCCGGCGCCGAAGCCGCTCTTGCTGATGCCCAGGAGCAGGACGGCGGGGATGGCGGCAGCGTAGAACTGCCAGTCGGTGACGAGCGGAAAATTCAAGCGGCCATTGTCGCCGCGTTTATTTCAGCCGGTTCTTCAGCGCCTGCAGCGACACCAGCAGGTCGGCGATGAACTTCGCCGTGGCCTCGTCGGTCAACTCGCCCTGCGCATTGAACTTCGTCTGCGCATTGCCGATGAACACTTCCGGCTTGTTGACGGTGAAGGTGTTCATGTAGACCAGGATCTTGCGCAGGTCGTACTGGCCCCGCGCGGTGCCCAGCGGCCCGCCGCTGGCGCCCATGATCGCCACCGGCTTGCCGTCGAACGGCGGCTCGGGCGGGCGCGACATCCAGTCCAGCGTGTTCTTCAGCACGCCGGGCACCGAGAAGTTGTACTCCGGCGAAACCAGCAGCAGCGCGTCGGCCGCGCGCACCTGCGCCTTCAGGGCAGCCACCGAAGCCGGCTCACCTGCCGCGCGCACGTCGTCGTTGTAGAACGGGATCGCGGAGATGTCCGCGATGTCGACCGTCATGCCTTGCGGCGCCAGCTTCTGCGCGGCGCGCAGCGCCATGGCGTTGAAGGACGCCTTGCGCAGGCTGCCGCAGATGCCAAGAACTTTCATGTCTGCTTTCTTGTTTGGAACCTGTCACTCGGCGCGGATGCCGAGCGTCTTGACGAGTTTCGACCAATGGTCCACGTCGCGCTTCACCACGACCCGCGCATCGTCGCCGATCAGGGCCATCGGCTTGCCACCGCCCTTGAGCAGCGCTTCCTGCACATCCGGCATCGCGGCCACTTTCGCGAAGTCCGCGCGCAATTTCTGCAGCGCTTCCGGCGGCGTCTTCGCGGGCGCGAACAGGCCGAACCACGACTCCAGCTCCAGCTGCGCCGCCCCGCTCTCCAGCACGGTGGGTACCTGCGGGTGCATGGAATTGCGAGCGGCGCCGGAGACGGCGAGCGCCTTGGCATTGCCCGCATCCACCTGCACGCGGGCGGTCGGCGACAGGTCGAAGAACAGGTCGACGCGGCCGCCCAGCAGGTCCTGGTACGCCGGCTGCGCGCCGCGATACGGCACGTGCGCCACTTCCACGTTCGCCAGGTGCCACAGCGCGGCGGCCAGCACGTGCTGGCCGGAGCCGACGCCGGCGGAGGCGTAGTTCAACTTGCCCGGATTGGCCTTCGCGTGCGCCAGCACCTCCGGCAGGCTCTTGAACGGCAGGTCCTTGCGGCCTACGAGGGTGTAGCTGTAGCCGACCAGCAGGCCGACGGGCTCGAAGTCCCTCAGGCTGTCGTACGGCAGGTTCGGGTACAGCCCCGGGTTGAGCGCGAGATTCGAGACGGAGCCGACCAGCAGCGTGTAGCCATCGGCGGGCGCCTTGGCGGCGGCGTCCGTGCCGACGAGCGTGCCCGAGCCGGTGCGGTTCTCCACCACGAAGCTCTGGCCGGTGACCTTGCCCATGCGGTCGGCGATGAGCCGGCCCACGTTGTCGAAACCGCCGCCCGGGGGCTGCGGCACGATGATGCGCACCGGCTTGGCCGGATAGGCCTGCGCATGCGCCAGCGGGGCCGCGATGGCCAGCGCCAGGGCTGCGATGAGTTGGCGGCGCTGCATGGTCAGCGCTCCAGCGGGCCGCCGGCGAGCCAGCGTTCGCCGCGCCGGTACAGCTCCTGCACCACGGGCCCCTTCAGCATCGGCATGTCCATCTTCACCTTGTAGCCGATGCGCGTCTGGATGTACGCGAGGTGCCGGTAGCCTTCGGGCATGGTCGCCAGGAACTCGGTGTCCAGCTTCAGTTGCGCCGTCGGGTCCACCGGATCGATGCGGTCCTTCTCGTAGATCGGCTGGCGGTGCAGCACCTTCCACTCGCCGTCGTGCTTCGTGATGAAGTCGTGGAAGCGGCCGGTGCACACCACGTCGCAGAGCACCGGGCCGTCCATGCCTTCCACCATGCCGCGCTGCGAGATGGTCATCTTGGTCTGCGCGATCGCGCGATCGCCCTTCACCTCGATGGCCGAGCCGCCGAGGAAGTGCAGGATGCTCACGCCCTTGTCCCAGCCCTCCTGGGTGACGCGGATGAAATCACGGAACGGCCCCTGGAACCAGGTGGCCATCATCACGCCGTCGGGGTGCCACACGGTGGCGAAGCGCTCCCAGTCGCCGGCGTCGCGCCACACGGCCCAGCGTTCCACCAGTTCGCGGATCAGCAGCTTGTCGGTCAGGTCTTCGGTCATCCGTGCGTCTCCAGCCCGAGGTAGGCCTTGCGGATCTCGGGGCGGTTCACCAGCTCGCTGGCCAGGCCGTCCGCGACGATGCGCCCCTCCTCCATCACGTAGGCGCGCCGCGCGAGCTCCATCGCCATGGAAACGTTCTGCTCCACCAGCAGCACGGAGGTGCCGCGCGCGTTGATCTCGCGGATCGCGTTGAACATGTCCAGCACCACCGCGGGCGCCAGCCCCAGCGAAGGCTCGTCGAGCAGCAGCAGCTGCGGCCGGCTCATCAGCGCGCGGCCGATCGCCACCATCTGCTGCTGGCCGCCGGACAGTGCGCCCGCGGGTGCGTTCATCTTCTGCTGCAGGATCGGGAACAGCGCCACCACCTGCTCCAGGGTCTGCGCCCGGTGGGCCTTCGCCGCCGGCAGGTAGCTTCCCAGCTCCAGGTTGTCCCGCACGCTCATGCCGGTGAAGAGGCGCCGTCCTTCCGGCACCACCGCGATGCCGGCGGCGCAGAAGCGGTGGCTGGCCAGCTGCGTGATGTCCTGCCCATCGAAGGTCAGGCGCCCGCCACGCGCGCGATGCAGGCCCGCGATGACGTTGATCAGCGTGCTCTTGCCGGCGCCGTTCGGCCCCACCACGCACACCAGTTCGCCGCGGTCGACGCGGATCGACACGTCCCACAAGGCGGGCGCGGCGCCGTAGTTCACCTGCAGGTTGGCGACGTCAAGCATAGGCCGGCTTCCCGAGATAGGCGCTGACGACTTCCTCGTTCTTCATCACGTCGGTGGCCAGGCCTTGCGCGATGAGCTTGCCGTGGTTCAACACCACGATGCGGTCGGTCAGCGCCATGACCGCGCGCATGACGTGCTCGACGAACACGATGGTCGAGCCCTGGTCGCGGATGCGGCGGATCAGGTCGATGGCCTCGTTGATCTCGCCCGGCGTCAGACCCGAAAGGACTTCGTCCAGCAGCACCAGGCGCGGCCGCGCGGCCAGCGCCCGGGCCAGCTCCAGGAACTTGCGCTGGTGCAGGTTCAGGTCTTCGGGCAGGGCGTTGGCACGGGCCTGCAGGCCGGTGAACTCCAGCCACTTCCACGCCTCGCGCGTGGCTTCCTTTTCGTTCAGCGTGGCGCCGCCGAACATCGCCACCATGGCCACGTTCTGCAGCACCGTCATGTGCGCGAAGGGCCGCGGGATCTGGTACGTGCGGGCGATGCCCGCGTGCGCCATGCGGTGCGCGGGGACGCCAGTGAGGTCCTTGCCGTCGAAGATCACCCGGCCGCCGGAGAGCGGGTAATGCCCGCTCACCACGTTGATGAAGGTCGACTTGCCCGACCCGTTCGGCCCGAGCAGGCCGAGGATCTCGCCCTGCCGCACCTGCAGCGTCACGTTGTCCAGCGCCTGCACGCCCTTGAACGCCTTCGAAAGTCCGCGCACTTCGAGGATCGGGCCGCCTATGCGCGCAGGAGCAGGCGCTGGCGAGAGCCCCTCTCCCGCTAGCGGGAGAGGGGTTGGGGTGAGGGCTTCCTCCGGCACCACCTTCTTCCTCTTCCTGAACACCTGCCCCAGGATGCCCTCCGGCAGGAACAGGATCACCAGCACGAGGATCGCCCCGACGGCGGCGCGACCGGCCACCGCGGAGTCGCCGGCGGTGAAGAAGTACAGCAGCCCCGTGATCGCCGCGGCGCCCACCGCCGGCCCGGCCCAGTGGCGCGTGCCGCCCAGCACGCTCATGAGCACCACCGTCAGCGGCACCGTGATGTTGAAGGTCTCGCCCGCGGTGACGTAGGAGACGAACAGCGCGTGGATGCCGCCGGCCAGCCCCGCCAGCGCGCACGACAGCGCGAACGCCGCCAGCTTGTAGCGGAAGGTCGGCACGCCCATCACCTCCGCCACGTCCTCGTCGTCGTGGATGGCGAACAGCCCGGTGCCCAGCTTGGAGGCGTAGACCACGTAGGCGGCAGCCATCGTGAGCACGGCCGACGCCAGCATCATCAGGTACAGCGACGAAGACGGTGTCGGCGCGATCGCGGGCACCTGCACCGCGTTCAGGTAGACGCCGGGCCCGCCGTCGATCGGCGTGTTCAGGATGATGGTGGCCACGACGAAGGTGACGGCCAGCGTGAGCAGCGCGAACAGTTCGCCGCGCACCGCCTTCACGCGGAACACCACGAAGCCGATGAACAGCCCCAGCAGCGCCGGCAGCAGCGCGGCGAACGGCAGGGTGACGATGAAGGGCCAGTTCCACTTTCCCGCGAGCACGGCCGTGGTGTACATGCCCACGCCGAAAAAGGCGCCGTGCCCGAACGAGAAGTACCCGGAATAGCCCGAGAGGATGTTCCAGGAAACGGCCAGCACGACCCAGTGGAATACCAGGTACAGGATGGATTCGTAGAAGGACGGAAGCCCCAGCCAGGGAAGCGTGGCGAACGCCACGCCCGCCAGACCGATGCCCAGCAGCGCACGGTTCTTCTTCATCCCAGCTTGCCCGGTCGGAACAGCAGCATCAGGATCAGCAGCGAGAAGGAGACGATCGGCGCCCACGACGGCGATGCCACGGCCATGGTCACGGCCTCGCTCACGCCGATGATCACGCCCGCCACCAGCGGCCCCAGCGCACTCCCCAGGCCACCCAGCATGACGGCGGCGAACACCACGCCGACCCAGGCGAAGATCTGCGACGGCGTCAGCGTGAAGGTGAGCGCCAGGCACACGCCCGCCACGCCGGCGAGCGCCGCGCAGCCGCCGGCCAGCACCAGCGCCAATGTGCGCGAGTTGACGCCGAACGCGGCCGCAATCGGCCCGTCTTCCGCCATCGCCCGCAAGGCCTTGCCCAGGTCCGTGTAGCGCATGCCCGCCCACACGGCAAGGGCGATGCCCACGGCGAGCACCAGCGTCAGCAGCTCCGGGATCGGAACGTACAGCTTGCCGATCGTGAACTTCATGGCGTTGTAGCTCGACTCCAGCTTGCGGTAGTCGGCGGTCCACACCGCCTGGATGCCGCTTTCGATGACCACCGTGATGCCGAAGGTGACCAGCAGCGAGTTGAAGGGCGTGATCCGGAAGCGGGACAGCACCCACTGCATCGCCACCCCGATGACGAAGAAGGCCGGCGGCACCAGCACCAGGGCGAACAGCGGGTCCATGTGCCAGACCGTCGCCATCTGGTAGCTGAGGTAGCCGCTGAGAAACACCAGGCCGAAGTGC
>JAJNBO010000307.1 GCA_021156245.1 Ramlibacter sp.
GAATACCGCAACTGCCAGTTCATGACGCCGGAGACGCGCCGCACCTCGCACTTCTTCTGGACCTACCTGAACAACTGGCAGGGCGACGACCAGAACATCTCGCGCTCGCTGCACCAGAGCCTGATCGAAGGCTTCATGGAAGACAAGCACTTTATCGAGGCGCAGCAGAAGGTGATGGACGCCGATCCATCGTTCGAGCTGCAGGCGGTGGCGGCCGATGCCGCGTTGTCGCACTTCCGCATGACCTTCGGCAAGCTGGTGGCGCAGGAGCAGGCCGAATTCGCGACGCAGCAGGCAGCCGCCCCGGCTGCGCCGCGCAAGCCGCACCAGATCGGGATGGCTTAAGCAGCCTTCTTCCGGTTCACCAGCACGATCCCCACGGCCACCGCGGCCAGCGCGACGACCAGCTGCACCGTGAGCTTCTCGCCCAGCAGCACCACGCCCAGCACCAGCGCGAACAGGGGAGCGAGGAAGGTGAACGACGACAGCTGCGTGGCCGGGTAGTGCCGCAGCATCCACATCCAGGCCAGGTAGCTGGCGAAAGCGCCGATCACGGTCTGCAGGCCGAGGGAGACCCACGCGTAGGTGGAGTAGTGCAGGGACCACGTCTCCCCGAGGGCAAGCGACAGGAAGGGCGCGACCGCCGCCGTGACGGCCACCTGGTAGAACAGCGTCTTCTCCGCCGACGCGCCGGCGAGCTTGGAGCCGCGGATCACCAGCGTCGTCAGTCCCCACAACGTTCCGGCGAGCAGCGCCAGCGCGTCGCCGCGCAGCTGCCGGGTCGTGCTCTCCCCGGTGAAGCCTTCGCTGAACGCGAAGGCGACGGCGGCGAACGCGATCGCAAGGCCCACCCACTGCACCGGACGCAGCTTCTCGGACGGCACGAGCCGCGGCAGCAGCAGGGCCACCACGAACGGCGACGTGTACAGAAACACGGTCAGGCGCGATGCGGCGGTGTCGCGCAGGCCCAGGTAGATGCAGGTGAACTCCGCCGCGAACAGGGCGCCCGCCAGCAGGCCGGCGCGCAAGGTGCCGTCCCGCTCGAACAACCTGACCCCGCGCCAGGCGCACCACGCGAACAGCAGCGCGGTGGCCGCGATGAACCGGATGGCCGCCTGCCAGAGCGGCGGCACCTCGCCGACGGTGGTCTTGATCAGGATCTGCTGGAAGCCCCAGAACAGGCAGCAGGCGAGCAGGAGGGAAACGGCGAGGGTGTCGAGATGCTGTTTGCGTTCACGCATCGCCCGATGGTAGCGGGCGGCGAGGCCTCACTGCGGCCGGCGGGCCAGCTTGGCCAGCAGCTTCTTCAGCGCCGTGCGCTCGGTGGCGGGCAGGGCCTGCAGGATGGCGGCTTCGTGCGAGCGCGCCTGTTCCAGCAGCGGGCGCACCAGCCGCTTGCCGGCCGGCGTGGCCGACACCAGCGTTCGCCGCTGGTCCGCAGCGTCCGCCTGCAGCGCCAGCCAGCCTTGCTCGCACATGCGCTGCACGAGTTTGGTGACAGTGGGCTGCTTCGACAGGACGTCGTGCGCCAGCTGGCTGATGGTCAGGGGCGGGCTGTCGTGCAAGGTGGCGAGTACGCGCCATTCGATGGAGCTCAGGCCTGCGGCCCGCACATGGCTGTCGAAGTCCTTGTACAGCGCGTGGTTGGCCTGCCCGAGCAGGTAGCCGAGATATCCATCGACGAAACGGCCCCGCGCCTCATTCATTCGGCTACCCTCCACGCTACGCGCTGCGGAATTCGCCTTGGGGCGGCCCGGCGGCTCATAGGGCATGCTCCGTGTAGTAGCGGCCGCCGTGGAACAGCAGCGGCGACGCGCCTTCCCGCTGCGTGCAGCGCTCCACTTCGCCCACGAAGATGACGTGGTCGCCTTCTTCGTAGCGGCTGCGGTTGAAGCATTCGAAGGTGGCGGCGGCGCCGTGCAGGAGCGGCGCGCCGCCCGCGCCCGCCTCGAAGGTGACGCCGGCCCACCGGTCCGCCCCGCGCCTGGCGAAGCGCTCCGCCAGTTCCTTCTGGTCGGCGGCCAGCACGTTGATGGCGTAGTGCGACCCCGCGCTGAAGACGGCCATGGAGGCGGCCGCGCGCGACAGGCTCCACAACACGAGCGGCGGCTCCAGCGAGACGGAATTGAAGGAGTTGGCGGTGAGGCCGATGATCTTGCCGTCGGACGCTCGCGCGGTGACGATGGTCACGCCGGTGGCGAACATCCCGAGCGCGGCACGGAATTCCTGGGCGGAGAAGCTCGGCGGCTGGGCCTGGCGCGGCGGGGTCATGGAGAGCCGGATTGCATGAATTTTCATGTATTATGGTCTACAACCAAAGGCGCGTGAACGGCATGCTGCAGGAACCCATTGAGCCCGCGTGGCTGGACGCGTTCGAGTCGGTGTTGTCCCGCTGCGCGCTGAAAAGGGGCGACACGGTCGCGGTGCTGAGCGAAAGCCAGAGCCGTCCCGTCCTGCCGCAGCTGGCCCGCCTGGCGGCCGCGCGACTCGGCGCGCAGGTGTTCGACCTCGTGCTGCCCAGCGTCTTCTCGTCCAGCCTGCCCGTGGCGCGTTCGACCGGGGCTTCGCCGGTGCTGCGCCAGCTCCAGCCCGTCGTCTCGGCGCTCGCCGCCAGCACCCTCGTCGTCGATTGCACGGTCGAAGGCCTGATGCACGCGCCGGAGCTGCCCGCCGTCCTGAAAGGCGGTGCGCGCGTGCTCTACGTGAGCAACGAACACCCCGAAGCCCTGGCGCGCCTGCTGCCCGACGAAGCCATCGAGGCCTTGGTCAAGGACCACGTCAAGCGCCTGCGCGCCGCGCGCGAGATGCGCGTCACCTCGCCCGCCGGCACCGATCTCACGATTTCGCTGCAGGGCGCCGTCTGCGGCGGCAACTGGGGCTACACCACCCGGCCCGGCACGATGACCCACTGGCCCGGCGGGCTCGCGCTGGCCTTTCCCGCAGCGCACGGCGTGAACGGCACGCTGGTGCTGGCCGAGGGCGACGTCAACCTCACGTTCAAGCGATACCTCGAGCAGCCCGTCACGCTGCGCATCGAGGACGACCACGTCACGCGCATCGAGGGCCGCGGCGTCGACGCCGAGCTGATGCGCAGCTACATCGCGGCCTGGGGCGACCGCGAGGCATACGCGGTCAGCCACGTCGGCTACGGCCTCAACGCCGCCGCGCGCTGGGACAGCATGGCGCTGTACGACAAGCGCGATTTCAATGGCACCGAGCTGCGCGCCTTTGCCGGCAACTTCCTCTATTCCACCGGCGCCAACGAAGTGGCCGGGCGGCACACCGCCGGCCACTTCGACCTGCCGCTGCGCCACTGCACGGTGCGGCTCGATGGCCGCACGGTAGTCGACAACGGATCCCTTCTTTCATGACAGCTGTTCCCGCCTTCACCACGCTCGGCGGAGGTCCCACCGTCCTGATGCTGCACGGCATCGGCGGCGGCCATCTCTCCTTCGCGCCGCAGGTCGAGACGCTGGCCGTGGCCGGTTACCGTGCGGTCGCCTGGGACATGCCCGGCTACGGCCATAGCGCGCCGATCGAGCCGTACACCTTCAAGGGCCTGGCGCAAAGCTGCGTGCAGCTGATCGAAAGCCTGCAATCGAAGTCGGTGATCCTGGTCGGCCACAGCATGGGCGGCATGGTGGCGCAGGAGGTGGTGGCGCGCCGGCCCGACCTCGTCAGCCGGCTGGTGCTGTGCGGCACTTCGCCCGCGTTCGGCAAGCCGGATGGTGACTGGCAGCGCGAATTCATCTCGCAGCGCACGGCGCCGCTCGACGCCGGCAAGAGCATGGCGGACCTGGCCGAGACGCTGGTGCCGCAGATGGTGGGCCCCGGCTCGCTTCCGGAGGGCGTGCGGCTGGCCACGCATTGCATGGGCATGGTCCCCGCCGCGACCTACCGCCGCGCGTTGGAGTGCATCGTCACCTTCGACCGCCGCGCCAACCTTGCGAACATCAACGTGCCGACGCTGCTGATCGCCGGCGAGCACGACCGCAACGCGCCTCCCTCGGTCCTGAAGAAGATGGCCGAAACGATCCCGCGCAGCACCTTCATCGAGATGAAGGGCATCGGGCACCTGCAGAACCTCGAAGCGCCGGACGAATTCGACGGGATGCTGCTCAACTTCCTGT
>JAJNBO010000308.1 GCA_021156245.1 Ramlibacter sp.
GGCATCGCGCAGGCCGATGGCGACGGAGGTCGCGCCCGTGTCGACCATGAACTGCACGGCGCGGCCGTTGATGGCGCCTTGCGACATGAAGTGCCCGCCCGAGCCGGCGGCGATGGTGATGCGCGTGCCGCTGGCGCCCGCGCCGCCGCCGCCCACGCTGGCCGGGGCGTCGCCCACCCGCAGCGTCTGGCGCTTGCCGCCGACCTCGACGACCGCCTGGTCCCCGAGGACGGACAGGACCTTCACGCCCTTGAAGCTTTCGCCGGCGGCCAGCGTCCTGGGCGGCTCGCCGTCGACGATGACCAGCGCCTTGCTGCCGAGCATGCCTTGCAGCGTGACGGTCTGCGCGCCGGCGGCACACGCCGCCAGGGCGACAAGGGCCACGAACCCGCGCGCGAAGGCGGCAGGCACGTCAGTCCCGGAAATTCGTGAACGACAGCGGCAGGTCGGCCATGTCCTTGCGCACCGCGGCCATCGCGGCCTGCAGGTCGTCGCGCTTGGCGCCCCGCCCATCTTCTGCACGTCACCCTTGTCGAGGAAGCGCACGTCCACGTTGCGCTTGGCGAGCTTGGCCACCAGGATGTCCATCACCTGCTGCAGCTGGAAGTCCGCGTCGCCGGTCAGCGTGATCTCCTTTTCCTTGATCTCGATGGCCGCCGCGGTGCCCTTGAAGTCGAAACGCGTGCCGATCTCCTTGGCCGTGTTCTCCACGGCGTTCTTCACCTCCACCATGTTGGGCTCGCACACGGTATCGAATGACGGCATCTTGGGATTCCTCCTGCAACTGCTGGGTCTCTGCTTGGGCCACAATTCTCCCATGTTCGTCGAGTCCAACGCACCGCTGCAGCCGCACAACACCTTCGGGATCGTCGCCCGGGCGAGGACCCTGGTGCGCGTGCGCGGGCCGGAGGACGTCCACGCCGTCCTGGCCCATCCGGAACTCGGTCCCGAGCCCAAGTTCGTGCTGGGCGGGGGCAGCAACATCGTGCTGACGGGGGACGTCAAGCCGGTGGTGCTGAAGGTGGAGGTGCCCGGCCGCCGCGTGCTGGAGGAGGGGCCCAAGGCGACCATCGTGGAATTCGGCGCCGGGGAGAACTGGCACGAGGCCGTCGCCTGGACCATCGAGCAGGGGCTGGGCGGGCTGGAGAACCTGGCCTTGATCCCGGGCACCGTGGGGGCCAGCCCGGTCCAGAACATCGGCGCCTATGGCCTCGAGCTGCAGGACCGGTTCGAGTCGCTGGACGCCATCGACCTGATGACGGGCCGCGAATTTTCGCTGGACGCCGCCCAGTGCGCGTTCGGCTACCGGGACTCCGTCTTCAAGCATTCGCCGGCGCGGGACAGCGACTTCGGCCTGGCCGGCCGCGCCTTGATCCTGCGGGTGCGCATGCGCCTGCCCAAGCCGTGGAAGCCGGTGCTGGGCTACCTCGACCTGCAGCGCAAGATGACGGAAACCGGCGTCACGCACCCCGATGCCCGCCAGATCTTCGACTGGGTCTGCGCCATCCGCACCGCCAAGCTGCCCGACCCGCGCGTGATCGGCAATGCCGGCAGCTTCTTCAAGAACCCGACGGTGACGCCCGAGCAGTGCCAGGACATCATTGCCCGCGAGCCGAACATCGTGCACTACCCCATGCCGGACGGCACCATGAAGCTGGCAGCCGGCTGGCTGATCGATGCCTGCGGCTGGAAGGGCAAGTCGGTGGGGCAGGCCGGCGTCTACGAAAAGCAGGCCCTGGTGCTGGTCAATCGCGGGGGCGCCACCGGCGGCGAGGTGGTGACGCTGGCGCGGGCCATCCAGACCAGCGTGTACGAGCGGTTCGGCATCCGGCTGGAGCCGGAGCCGGTGGTGGTCTAGCCGACCGGTTCCTGCGGGTGCACCCGGCGCGGCCTACGAACGCGGCGGAAGGCGCCTGACACCGGCGCAGCCCGGCCGCTGCGACCATGGGGCCACGATGCTGGAAAAACTGCCCGATCTGGTCGGCCACGTGCTGCGCGACGTGCGCGCGGGCCTGGACAAGACCGTGTTCAACCGCTGCGGCCTGCGCGCGGGCCACGGGACGCTGAAGCTCGGCAGCCTGGCCTTCGCGGACCACGCGCCCCTCCCGGAGCGTTACACCGCCGATGGCGAAGGGCTGTCGCCGCCTCTGCACTGGAGCGGCGTCCCGCCCGACGCGGCCAGCCTGGTCCTGCTGGTGGAAGACGCCGACGCGCCGACGCCCGAGCCTCTGGTGCACGCGATCGTGGTGGAGCTTCCCGCCGCCGACGGGGCCCTCGGCGAAGGCGAGATGGACAGTCCCCCGGAGGACGCCGGCGAAGCGCACGAAGGCCGCAACTCCTACCTGCAGAAGGGCTGGCTGCCGCCCGACCCGCCGCCGGGCCATGGCTCGCACCGCTACGTGTTCCAGCTGTTCGCCCTGGGCCCGGGCGATCCCTTCACCGGCGCACCTGGCCGCTCCGACGTGATGAAGGCCGTGCAGGAACGCGGCATCGCCAGCGGCCTGCTGATCGGCACCTACGAACGCCCCGACGGCAGCATCAAGCTGCCGGACCCGAAGGCGAGACTCAGGCTGGCGGCCGACCCCGAGTAGGGGTATCGTCTGCCGTCATGCCCGAAGCGCGCCCATTCTTCCGCGAAGCCGGCAGCGGCGGCGCGGCCGTCGTGTGTTTCCACTCGAATGCCAGCCACTCCGGGCAGTGGCGCGGGCTGATGGACCTGCTGGCGGACCGTTTCCGCGTCATCGCCATCGACTCCTACGGTTCCGGCAAGTCACCCGAGTGGCCCTCTGCAGAACGCATCCAGCTTGCCGATGAAGTCGCGTTCGCGCGGCCCGTGCTCGATGCGCTGCAGGGGCCGGTGGTCCTGGTGGGGCACTCCTATGGCGCTGCCGTCGCGTTGAAGGCCGCACTGGCGCAGCCCCAGCGCTTTGCCGCCCTGGCGCTGTACGAGCCGACGTTCTTCTCCGTGGTCGAGGCGGCGCAGCCGCGGCCGAATGGCGTCGACGGCATCCGCGGCGCCGTGGAACGAGCGATCGGGCATTTGCAAGATGGGGACCGTGACGGCGCCGGCCGCGCCTTCATCGACTTCTGGATGGGAGAGGGGACCTGGGACGCCATGCCGCCCGACCGTCAACGGCCGGTCGCCGAGTCCACGCGCAACATCGCGCGCTGGGCGCATGCGCTGATGAAGGAACCGGCCACGCTCGAGGACTTGTCGCGGCTGGAGATGCCGGTGCTCTACATGACCGGCGGACAGTCGCCGCGTTCGTCACTGGCGGTTGCGGAACTCGTGCTGCCAGTGCTGCCGGACGCGCGCCACGTTCGCCTGGAGGCGCTCGGCCACATGGGACCGGTCACGCATCCGGGGGTGGTGAACGACGCGATCTCAGGCTTCCTCGACCAGGTCATCCGCTGACCGACCCTTCGTCATCGCGTGGAGGCGGGGACCCAGGGCTTCCATCCCTTCAGTTGCGCGGCACCTCGTACCGCAGCTCCGCGAACCCCGTCCCCATCTGCCGCACGGACACCAGCTTCAGCGAAGGCGACGTGATCTTCCGCGGCAGCAGCTGCTTGCCCGCGCCCAGCGTGACGGAGCCGACCTGCACGATGATCTCGTCCAGCAATCCGGCGTCGTGGAACTGGCCCACCAGTTCACCGCCGCCCACGATCCAGACGTTCCTGCCCTGCGCCGCGGCCTGCATCTGCGCGTGCACGGGCCGCACGTCTCCCGTCGCGAAGCGAATGTCGGCCCCCGGGATGCCCGGCAACTTGCGCGACGAGAACACCCACGCCGGTTGCGCGTACGGCCATTTGCCGCCGTGCGGCGACCCGGGATTCACGACGTGCTCCAGCATCCATTCGTAGGTCGCGGAGCCCATCGCGAGCGCGCCGACCTGTTCGATGAACTGCGGATAGGTGGTCTCGTTGATGTCGCCGAGCGGGAACAGCCATTCGAGCGAGTCGTCCGGCGTCGCGATGAAGCCGTCGAGGCTGGAGGCGGTGTAGTACTGGGTGGTCATGATCCTCCACGCACCAGCATTGCGATGAGCGCCGTGGTCGCGCTGGCCGCCAGCCAGGCGCCGATGCGCTTGAGCAGGGCGGTGTCCACCTTGCGCGGATCGCTCCCCTCGCTGCCCTTGAAGCCCACCACGAACGCGTGGGCGGGAAGGGCAACCAGCAGCAGCGTGCCGACGATCAGCTCGATGCCGCCGGTCGACGCTGCATGCCCATAGCGTGTCCAGAGGACCGGCCAGGCCAGGGCGGAAAAGACGCCTGCGAGGGCGGCGGTGATGGGAGTGGGGCGGATCATTGCAGGGGATGATGCCACCGACCCCG
>JAJNBO010000309.1 GCA_021156245.1 Ramlibacter sp.
GATGCCGTCGTGCCGTCGCGATCGCCGATCACGAAGTCCGCGTGGACGAGGCCGGGGAATTCCGTCGCATGGCTCGACGACACCGCGGGCATCGAATGGCAATTCAGGTGGATGCTGTAGCCGTGGCGCGCGTGCGCCGCGGCTATCGCATCCGCCACGGCGGCGTGATAGGGCTGCCAGCAATCGGCGATGCGCCGGCGCACTTCGGCAGCGGTGAGCTTGCGGTCGTAGATGTCGAATCCGTCGTCGGTGCAGCGCCAGATCAGCCCCTTGCCGAGGCGGATCTTGGACAGCACCGCGGGGTCGTCGGACAGCGGCCCCGTCCATGCGTCCTCGAGGAGGGAGACGTCCAGTTCGGTGGTGTTGCGGTTGGCGTCGAGGTAGCTGCGCGGAAACAGCGCCTCGATCCAGGCGACGCCCAGCGAGGGCGCGAAGTCGTACAGCTTTTCGACGTGGGTGTCTTCGGCGCGCCGCAGCGTGGCGAGCTCGACCGCGGGACGGAAATCTTCGGGATAGTCCACGCCGCTGTGCGGCGAATCGAGCACCAGGGGGGCGCTGCCCGGGAGGTATCGGATCAGCGAGGAAGGCATCCCCTATTGTCCCTCAGCCCAGCCCTCCCCGCGCGCGCAGGACGACGGTCAGGCGGCGTACTCCTTTCGAAGCAATTCCGCCGCCTGCACCATGGCGCGCAGCTTGCCCTGCGCCACTTCGCGCCGCAGGTACTTCATGCCGCAATCGGGCGCCAGGATCACCTGTTCCGGCGCGACGTGCTTGAGCGCGCGCCGCACGCGCTTGGCCACTTCGTCCGGCGATTCGACGTGCTCGTCGGACAGGTCGATGCAGCCGACGAGCACCTGCTTTCCTTCCAGCTCGCGCAGGACGGCGGTGTCCAGGTGCGACTGCGCGGTCTCGATGGAGACCTGCTTGCAGCTGCAGCCCGCCATTTCCGGCAGGAACGAGTAGCCGCTCGGGCGCTGGTGGATGATGGCGGCGTAGCCGAAGCAGATGTGCACGCAGGTCGTGCCCTCGACGCCTTCGAGTGCGCGGTTCAGCGCCGCCAGTCCGTACTGGCGCGCCTTCTCGGGCCGCGCCTGCATGTAGGGCTCGTCGATCTGCACGACGTCCGCACCGGCGGCGAACAAATCCTTGATCTCCGCGTTCACGGCCACCGCATAGTCCATGGCCGCTTCTTCCTCGTCCTTGTAGAAATCGTTCTGCGCCTGCTGCAGCATGGTGAACGGTCCCGGCACGGTGATCTTCGTCATGCGGGTGGTGTTCGCCTTCAGGAAGCGCAGGTCGTCCACCTCCACCGCCCTGCGCCGGTGGATGCGGCCCACGATGCGCGGGACGGGATTGGGGTGCCCCGAGCGGTCGAGCGCGGTGCCCGGATTGTCCAGGTCCACGCCATCCAGCGCCGTCGCGAAACGGTTGGAGTAGCTCTCGCGCCGGATCTCGCCGTCGGACACGATGTCCAGGCCCGCATCCTCCTGCGCGCGGATCGCGATGAGGGTCGCGTCGTCCTGCGCCTGCGATAGATAGGGCTCCTGCAGGCGCCAGAGTTCGCTCGCGCGCACCCGCGGCGGAAAGCGGCCGGCCAGCTTGGCGCGGTCGATCAGCCAATCGGGCTGGGGGAAGCTGCCGACGATCGTGGTGGGAAACAGCAACTGGGTCTCCTTTGGGGGTGATGTCCCCAATCTGGCACACGCCGCCGCGGTACGCAAGGCGGCCTCCGCTAGTTGACGCCGGCGAGCCGTCGTCTGCGGACTACACAAGCTTCGTCCCTTTGGCGCGGCACGATGCTCGAGCCATGGGTAGAGTTCGCGCAAGGAAAATCGCGAACATGCGCCCACCCCGCAAAAGAAAGTTCTCTCTCGCCCTCCTGCTCGCCGCCCTGGTGGCTGCAGGCGCCCTGGTGCCGCTGGCCTGGCAGCAGCGGCAGGCCCAGGCGCCGCAGGAGGTCGTGGAGGCGGCGCCCAAGCCCGCCCCCGGCCAAGGCGCACCGGTGCCGGATGCCCAGGTGTCGCAGGCGCCGGGCGCAGCGCCGGATGCGCAGGTGGCGGCCGCGCCGTCGGCCGAGGAAGTGCCGCCGGAAGAATCGGAAACGGACCGCAGCCAGAACGCAACGGCGCCGTCGGGCCCGACCCTGTCGTTCGGCCGGGCCGCGGGGCTGCATCTTGCACCCGATCCCCTGAGGCTGAACTCCAGCGCCGCGCTGGTTGTGAACCGAGGCACCGGCGAGGTGCTCGTCCGCAAGAACGACCAGGCGGTGCTGCCGATGGCGTCGCTCACCAAGCTGATGACCGCGCTGCTCGTCATGGAAGCGAAGCAGCCCATGGATGAAGTCCTCACCATCACGGCAGACGACGTGGACAACGAGCGCCACAGCCGCTCGCGCCTGCGCGTCGGCACGCAGCTCACGCGGGCCGAGGCCCTCCACCTCGCGTTGATGTCGAGTGAAAACCGGGCGGCGCACGCCCTCGGCCGGGCCTATCCCGGCGGGTTGCCGAAGATGGTGGAGGCGATGAATGCCAGGGCCCGCACGCTCGGCATGAAGAACACCACGTACGTCGATCCGACGGGCCTGTCGAACGGCAACCGGTCCACCGCCCGCGACATCGCCCTGCTCGTCGGTGAAGCTTCCAAGGACCCGCAGCTGCGCGCGTTCTCCACGGATGAGGACCATGTCGCCAGGTTCGGCAAGCGCACTCTGCAGTACCGCAACTCGAACCGGCTGGTGCGTGCGGGCTGGGACATCGAACTGCAGAAGACCGGCTACATCGTGGAGGCGGGCCGCTGCCTCACCATGCTGGCGAAGGTCGCGGGGCACGACCTGGTCATGGTCCTGCTGGACGCGGACTCCAATGGCCAACGCCTCGCCGATGCGCAGAAGCTGCGCCGATGGGTGGTGGCGCAAAACGGCTGGCAGGACAACTTCGCGGCGGTGAAGCCCCGCCCGGAGGCGCGCCAGCGTGTCGCGTCCGCCAAGAAGAAGTCCGAGGCATCCGGCAAGCGAAAGACCGCCGTGGCCAAGGCGGAGCCGAAGAAGCGCGGGAGCAAGACCGCCGTGGCGAAGAAGGAACCCTCGAAGAAGGAAGGCCGTGTGCGCCAGACCTTCGCTTCGACCAAGGAAGACCAGAAGAGTTAAGCAAACTCCCTAAAGGGACTCCCCGAATGGCCGCGCTGCGGCCATTTGCACAAACTGGGCTGTCGCTACGGGAGAACCCATGATTCCAGCCAAGACGCCGGCCGGCCAGCAGGTCCTGAAGGACCGCTCGGTCAACCTCACGCCGCGCCAGCGCGCCGCGTTCA
Source organism: Ramlibacter sp. (assembly GCA_021156245.1). GTDB lineage: Bacteria > Pseudomonadota > Gammaproteobacteria > Burkholderiales > Burkholderiaceae_C > Ramlibacter. Next base: position 3,310 of record JAJNBO010000309.1, read on the forward strand.
TCCTCATCGACGGCAAGCGCAGCGTGGAGGACGTGCTGAGCGCCACGCAGGCCGCGGGCGTGACACGGGAGGACATCGAACGGCTGTTCCAGCTGGGTGTGGTTGCCGCGGGCGGCACGCAGCAGGTGGTGCCATCGGCCAACGACGAGACGCCGAAGAACATGACGCCGCAGGAGCGCTATGCAGCTGCCTATCCCGTGGCCACCAAGCTCACGGCTGGGCTCGGCCTGCGCGGGCTGCGGCTGAACCTGGCGGTGGAAAGCGCCGGCAGCTACGAAGACTTGCGCGCGCTGGCCCCGAAGATCCTCGATGCGGTCGGCCCCGAAAAGTTTGCCGAGCTCGATGCTGCCTTGCGCGGCCGTTGAGCCGTCCGTCAGGTTTCCGTCCCGATCAAGCACCAAACGAACAATCCGACGCAGTAAAGCTGAAAAAGTCCCTGCCTGAGGTTCGAACTTCGTGGACACCTACATGTCCATCAGAAGCCTCCTACAGATGTCAGCCAACAGGGACTCATGCAAAGCTTCAACGCCTCCACCGTCTGGACCGCCGCCCTCCTCGCCATTGCCGGTGTGGGGACCCTCGCCAGCCAGTGGAGTCCGGAGGCTGGCTCGTCCGTCGTCGCCCCTGTTGCCGCGGCAGCTGCTGCTGCCACGCCGGCCGGCACCGTGGGCGCTGCGGCCAGCACGACCGCTGCCGCCGCAGTGGCCGCGGTGAAGCCCGCGACGGTGTCCATCACGTTCACCTCCGAAGAGGACCTGCGCGCCAAGATCAAGTGGGTGCCCGTCAAGTACGCCGGCGAGCGCGTGCAGACCCTG
>JAJNBO010000310.1 GCA_021156245.1 Ramlibacter sp.
GCTGCTGCCCTTGCGCACCATGCACCGCTCGCCGGCCGCTGCCTTGCCGCTCGCCCACAACCGCCGCGGCGCGCTCAGCTTCCATGATGCCGACCATGGCGACGGCCGAGCGAATGCCGTGGAGTGGCTGGACGAGCTGCTGGCGCAGCACGGCATCCCGGATGCCCAGGGCGAAGTTTGGTTGCACTGCTTTCCGCGCATGCTGGGCTACACCTTCAAGCCGGTGAGTTTCTGGTATTGCCACCGCATCGACGGCATGCTGCGAGCGATCGTCGTCGAAGTAAACAACACTTTCGGCCAACGTCATTGCTACGTGCTGGACAACCCCGCGTGGGGGACCGAACTGAAGGCTCAGAAGGCCTTCCATGTGTCGCCGTTCTGCCGCATCGAGGGCGCCTACCGCTTCCGGTTCCTGCTCACGCCCGCACGTGATCGCACCGTGGTGCGCATCGACCACGACGACGCGCAGGGCGCCCTGCTTCGCACCAGCGTCAGCGGCGAGATGCAGCGCGTCAGCCACAGCGTGCTCCGCCGCGCACTATGGCGCTACCCGTTGCTTACCGCCGGCATCGTCCTGCGCATTCACTGGCAGGCCCTGAAGCTCTGGATGGCCCGCGTTCCCTTTGTCTCCTACACGTGATGAATTCCACTACTTTCACTCCACCCGACATGCCCTTGCCGCGCCCCGCCGCGGCACGCGTCGTCCTGCGGCAGCTTGCGCGGCTGCGCCATGGAACGCTGACGGTGCGGCTTCCCGACGGCAGCACGCAACGCTTCGGCAGCGGCGATGCGCATGCAACGATCACGCTGCGCAACTGGAACCTGTTCGCGGCCGTGCTCGACGGCGGCGACATCGGCCTGGCGGAAAGCTACGTGGAAGGCGACTGGACAACAAGCTCCTTACCGGACCTCCTGAACCTGCTGGTGCGCAACCGGCGGGAGCTCGAGGACATGGTGTACGGCAGCTGGTTCGGACGGCTCGCGTACCGTGTCAGGCACCTGCTGAACCGCAACAGCCGCAGCGGCAGCCGCCGCAACATCCACGCGCATTACGACCTGGGCAACGACTTCTACAGCCTGTGGCTGGACGAGACGATGAACTACTCCGCCGCGCTTTTCGCAGGCGATCCGGCGCAGCCGCTGGCACGCGCGCAGCATGCCAAGGTGGATCGCGCGTTGACAATGGCCCATGTGCGGCCGGGCGATCGCGTGCTGGAGATCGGCTGCGGCTGGGGCGCGCTGGCCGAAGCCGCGGTGTGCGATTTCGGCGCGCGGCTGACAGGCGTGACCTTGTCCACGGAGCAACTTGCCTATGCCCAGCGGCGGCTGGCGCGCGCCGGTGCGACGGGCCGTGCGGAGCTGAGGCTGCAGGACTACCGTGACATCGCCGATGCGCCATTCGACGCCATCTGCTCGATCGAGATGGTGGAGGCGGTGGGCCGAGCCTACTGGCCCACCTATTTCGGCAAGCTGCAGGCGCTGCTGAAGCCAGGCGGGCGTGCCTGCATCCAGACCATCGTCATCGACGACGCGCTGTGGCCTCGCTACGTACAGGGCACCGACTTCATCCAGCAATACATCTTTCCGGGCGGCTGCCTGCCCTGCCCCAGCGAGTTCCGGCGCCAGGCGGAAGCGGCCGGCCTGGAGTTGATAGAGGCATTCGGGTTCGGCGCGGACTATGCGCACACGCTCAGGATCTGGCGCCAGCGCTTCCTCGAGCAACACGCTGCCGTGACGGCACTCGGTTTCGACGAAAGGTTCATCAAATTGTGGGACTTCTACCTCGCCTATTGCGAAGCCGCCTTCGCCTGCAGGGACATCGACGTGGTGCAGTACACGTTGCACAGGCGCTGATGGCGGTGGCGCTGTTCGCGGCGTGCCTGCCGCACGGCGGCGCTCTGGCGTCCCCGGTACCCGGCCTGCAACCTGTCGGCCAGGGTCGACTGAGCTGGCTCGGCTTCGGCGCGTACGACGCGGCGCTGTTTGCGCCGGCGGGGTTTCGCGCCTCGCAGTTCGCCCGCCACAGGTTTGCACTCGAGCTCACCTACCTGCGCCACTTCCGTGCAAGCGACATCGCCAATCGTTCCATCGCCGAGATGAGCAGGGCCGGAGAGTTCTCCGACGGCAACGCCGAGCGGTGGCGCGCGGAGCTTGAACGCCTGCTGCCCGACGTGAAGCCGGGTGACCGTATTACCGGTTTGAACGAGCCGCAGCGAGGCGCCCGCTTCCTCGTGAATGGGCGGGAGGCCGGCGTGATCGACGACCCGCGCTTCGCCGAACTGTTCTTTTCGATCTGGCTCGGCCCGGAGACGTCGCAACCCGGGTTGCGCCGCGAGTTGCTGGCCGGGGCCGCTCCGTGAATCTCGCACCGTTCACGGCGGGGGAAGGCTGGCGCTACGGCCTGCTGGGGCTCCCGCTTGCATTCGTCGCGCTGCCCCTCCATGTGCTGCTGCCCAACCACTATGCGCGCGAGTTCGGGGTCTCGCTGGCGGCGCTCGGGGCGCTGCTGCTCGCCTCCCGGCTGCTCGACGCGTTCCTGGATCCATGGCTGGGCCGCGTGGTGGACCGGCTGTTCGCTCGCTCGGCCGCCGCTGTCCTGCGCCTCGGGGCTGTCTGTGCCGGAGGACTCGCCCTGGGCTTCGCGCTGCTGTTCTCCCCGCCGACACGCGATCCGCATGCGCTGCTGGCCTGGGCAGCTCTCTCGCTCGCACTCACCTACGTGGCATACAGCGCACTCACCATCGCACACCAGGCCTGGGGCGCGATGCTCGGCGGTGACGCGGTGCGGCGCAGCCGGGTCGTCGCATGGCGCGAGGCATTCGGCCTTGCGGGCGTGCTCTGCGCGAGCGCCTTGCCCTTGCTGGCAGGCTTTCCCGCCACCGCCGTGACACTGGGCGTGACGCTCGTTCTCGGCTGGATGGCCTGGAGCAGCAGCCTGCGGCCCGCGGCAGCCGTTCAGGGGACCGCACCGGGCTGGCGCGGTCCCTGGGAGCAACCGGCTTTTCGCCGACTCATGGCCGTCTTCGTGCTCAACGGCATTGCCAGCGCGGTGCCGGCGACGCTCGTGCTGTTCTTCGTGCAGGACCGGCTGCAGGCACCCGCTGCGATGCAACCGCTATTCCTGGGCAGCTACTTCCTGGCCGCCGCGCTCGCGATCCCGCTGTGGTTGCGCCTCGTGCCGCGTATCGGCCTGGAGCGCACATGGATGGCGGGCATGTTCACCGCGATTGCCGCGTTCGCGGGTGCGGCGGCGCTGGGCGTCGGAGACGGCTACGCATTCCTCGTGATCTGCGTGGCGTCGGGCGCGGCGCTGGGCACCGACCTTGCATTGCCCGCGGCTCTCCTGGCCGGCACCATCCGCGCGAGCGGTCATGCGGGCGGCGGCGAGGGCGCTTACTTCGGCTGGTGGAATTTCGCCTCCAAGCTCAACCTCGCGCTCGCGGCCGGACTCGCATTGCCCCTGCTCGCGCTGGCCGGCTACGTGCCGGGCACGCGCGACCCGGTGGCGCTGCAGGCACTCGCCGCCGCCTACACCCTGCTGCCCTGCGCCCTGAAAGCGGCGGCGGCCCTTCTGTTGTATTTGCTGGTTCGCCGGCACGGGAGCTCGACATGACAAGACGTACCTTCTGCGTGCTGGGGGCACTGGGCATGCTGGGTCTGGCCGGTTGCGCCGGCCCCGGGGTCAACGAGTACACCGGCGAGAAACCGGTGCTGGACCTGCGCTCCTACTTCAGCGGGCGCGTCGACGGCTGGGGCGTCTTCACCGACCGCTCGGGCAAGGTCGTCAAGCGCTTCGTGGTGCGCATGGACTGCCGGTGGCAGGGCGACGAAGGCATGCTCGACGAGGACTTCACCTATTCCGACGGCACCCGGCAGCGACGCATCTGGTACGTCACGCGCGGCGCGGACGGCGCGTACACAGGCCGGGCCGACGACGTGGTCGGCACCGCGACCGGCCAGGCACGCGGCAATGCGCTGCGCTGGAACTACACGCTTGCGCTGCCGGTGGATGGCCGCACCTGGCACGTACAAATGGACGACTGGATGTACCTGATGGACAACACGGTGATGCTGAACAAGACAACGATGACGAAG
>JAJNBO010000311.1 GCA_021156245.1 Ramlibacter sp.
CCATCGTCGAAACGGGCGCGGGGCGCCTGCGTCAGGGAGACCAGGAAGCCGCGCGAGTCCGCCTCGAAGATCCGGACGTTGCGCATCTGCCCTTCGGAATTCAGCACGCCCACGTTGACGTTGTAGGAGAAGTAGCGCTGACGCTCCTTCAGCCAGGCCCCGGTGCTGCCAACGGAGACGCCGCCGCTGAAGCGTGCCTTGAGCAGTTGCGCGGTGCGGTCGCTGAGCGGCGCGAGGTAGTCGCCGGTGGCGAACGTCAGGACGGTGAACCCCATGCCCAGCACCAGCAGGGCGCGCAGCGCCCGCCAGGGGCCGAGGCCGCTGGTGCGCAGGATCGTGTATTCGGAGCTTTGCGCCAGGCGCGCCATCACGAAGATGGTGCCGATCAGCACCGCGATGGGAAGCAGCTCGTACAGGTGGTTCGGAACGCGCAGGGCCACGTACGCCAGCGCCTGGGTCATCCGGTAGGCCTGGATCCCGCGGCCCAGGTTGCCGAGTTCCTCGACGAAGTCGAAGAAGAAGAACAGGGCGAGGAAGCCCAGGCTGACGAACGCCACCGCCTGCACGACTTCGACATACACCAGCCGGCGGATCGTCCTCATGCGGCGCGCCCCCGGAACCTGCGCAGGCGAGGAGCGATCGTCCAGTTGTTGTGCTGCTTTGCCAGCCAGAGCGCGGCCGCCGCGAAAGTGCCGCCATGCAGCAGCAGCATGAAGCTGAAGAAGCCGGCGCGGCCGCCGGCTATCCAGCTCTGCCCGAGATTCAGCAGGTTGAAATAGACGATGAACGCGAACAGCGCGAACACCAGGTTGCCGCTGCGGCCGACGCGGGGGTTCACGCTGGACACCGTGACGGCGAGGATGACGAAGTTCAGCGCCGCCAGCGCCATGCCCAGGCGCCAGGCGAGCTCGCCCTGGTTGACGGCATCGGGCTCGCGGATCAGCCGCAGCGTGGTCCGCGTCTTGATGGGGCTGTCTTCCTGCACGGCGAGCTTGGCGCCATCCACGCGCGTGCCGTGCTGTTCGAACTCGCTGATGCGCAGCCCTTCGCCGGTGAGCGAGTTCTCCAGCCGCTGGCCGTTGGACAGCCCGTTTCGACGCGTCCGGTGCGCGCGGAGGTGACCGTTTCCTTGTCCTTCTCCCGGCTGGAGATGAAGATGTTCTTGCCCGACTTGTTGTCCGGCGTGTCCTTGTCCAGGAAGAACACGCGGCGACCGCTGGCGGACTCCTGGAACTGGCCGGGCGCCACGCGCTCGAGGTCGCCGCGGCTGCCATAGCGGTTCTTCAGCTCCTGGGTCTGCTGGTTCGCCCAGGGCCAGATCGCCAGCGACAGCAGCGCGATCACCAGCAGCACCGGCCAGGCAAAGCCGAAGAGAGGGCGCAGGAATGCGGACAGCCCGCGGCCGGCGCTGAACCAGATCACCATCTCGCTGTCGCGGTACATGCGCGAGAGCGTGCCCACGATGGCGATGAAGAGGGACAGCGTCAGGATCGTGGGGAGGTAGCCGAGCACGGCATAGCCCATCACCATCATCACTTCTTCCGGGTTCACGCTGCCGCGGCTGGCGAGCCCCAGCGTGCGGATCAGGATCATGGTGATGACGATGGTGACCAGCACCACCAGCGAGGCCCCGAAACTGCGGGCCAGCTCCTTGCGGACGGTTGAATGGAATAACATCGGCGGCCGAGGCGCGTTGCGCCGTGAACAACAAGGGATTATGGACTTCGAACTCAAGACCCTCGACCTCGCGGGCGCAGCCTCGGAGAAATGCGACGTGCTGCTGGTCGTGGTGACCGAGGGCTTCCAGGCCAAGGGCCGGGATCCGGTCTCGCGCCTCGTCGCCGCCGCGCTGGCGGCGCGTGACCTCGAGCCCAAGCCGGGCAAGTTGCTGCATGCGTACCGGCCCGAGGGCGTCGCCGCCACGCGGGTGGTGCTGGCCGGCGCGGGGGACGGATCGGGCAAGCGCGTGCAGTCGGCCGTGCAGGCTGCCGCGGGTGCGTTGCGTTCCGCCGGCGCCAAGAAGCTGTGCATCGTGCTGCCGGCGGCAGGCGGCGCGGACGCCGTGCGGGCGGCCGTCTGCGGCACCGCCGAAAGCAGCTACGTGTACGTGGCCACCAAGTCCAAGCCGGAAGGGCGCGAACTCAAGAAGGTGGTGGTCGGCGTCGCGGACGCCGCTGTCCACAAGCAGGCCTTCCAGCGCGCGCGCGCGGCCGCCGTCGGCATCGAATTCGCCCGCGAGCTGGGCAACCTGCCGCCGAACTACGCCACCCCGACGCGGTTGGGCGAAGAGGCGCAGAAGCTGGGCAAGGCCCATGGTTTCGGCGTGGAGGTGATGGGGCCCAAGGAAGTGGCCCGCATCGGCATGGGCTCCTTCGCGAGCGTCGCCAAGGGCTCCGCCGAGCCGCTGCGCTTCATCGTGATGCGCTACGACGGCGGCAGCAAGGGCGACGCCCCGGTGGTGCTGGTCGGCAAGGGCATCACCTTCGACACCGGCGGCATCTCGATCAAGCCCTCCGCCGAGATGGACGAGATGAAGTACGACATGGGCGGCGCCGCCAGCGTGCTGGGCACCTTCCGGGCCCTGGCCGAACTGAAGCCGAAGCTGAACGTGGTCGGCCTGATCCCCAGCTGCGAGAACATGCCCGACGGCAGCGCGTACAAGCCGGGAGACATCCTGACCAGCATGAGCGGGCAGACCATCGAGGTGCTGAACACCGACGCGGAGGGCCGCCTGATCCTGTGCGACGCGCTCACGTACGCCGAACGCTTCAAGCCTCGCGCGGTGGTGGACATCGCGACCCTCACCGGCGCCTGCGTCGTCGCCCTCGGCGGCGTGCGCAGCGGCATGTTCGCCACGGAAGATGCGTTGGCCGAGCAGCTGCTCGCCGCCGGCGACGCCGCGCTCGACCCGTGCTGGCGCCTGCCCATGGACGACGAGTACGCGGACGGGCTGAAGACGAACTTCGCGGACGTGGCGAACGTCGCCGGACGGGCGGCGGGCGCCGTCGTGGCCGCCAAGTTCCTCCATCGCTTCGCCCAGAACTATCCCTGGGCGCACCTCGACATCGCGGGCACTGCCTGGAAGGGCGGGGCTTCGAAAGGCTCGACCGGCCGGCCCGTCGGCCTGCTGCTGGAATTCCTGCTGGCGCAGGACGGCAAGGCCGGGGCTGCCGCCCCCAGGAAAGCCGCCGCCAAGGGCGGCCGCTCGCGCGCCACTGCATGACGGAAGTCACCTTCCACTTCAACGTGCCGGACCCGCTGGCGTACGTGTGCCGCCTGGTGCGGCGCGCGACCGGCACCGGCAAGAAGGTGGTGGTGACGGGCGGCGGGCCGCTGCTGCAGCGACTGGACGAGGAGCTCTGGACGTTCTCGCCGGCGGACTTCATTCCGCATTGCCACGCGGCCTCGGCCGATCCCCAGGTGCTGCAGGCGTCGCCCGTGGTGCTGGCGGACCAGGCCAGGGGAGCGCCCCATCAGGACGTGCTGGTCAACCTGGGCGGCGGCGTGCCGGACGGCTTCGAGAAGTTCGAGCGCCTGAACGAAATCGTGAGCCAGGACGACGCCGACCGCCAGCAGGCCCGCCTGCGCTGGAAGCACTATGCGTCGCGCGGCTACGCCATCCGCAAATACGACGCCGTGACCCGGGAGTCCACCTGATGACGAACCGGACCCCGCCCCGTTTCGTGCCGACGCTGACCGAAGTGGTGCATTCCGGGCCCGTTCCGCTGGCGCCTGCCTCCGGCCCGGCGATCTCCCACGAGCAGCTGGCGCAGCGCGTCCTGCAGCGCGTGGACCTGGCGCTCGACCGCCGCCTGCGCGAGGCGATCGCGACCGTGGTCATCCAGCAGACCGAGCAGCTGGCGCCGCTCCTGCGGGAGCAGGTGGAGCTGGCGGTGCGGCAGGTCATCGCCGAAGCTGTCGCCGACGAGATCGCCCGGCTGTCAAATCGCTAGCCACCTAGACCTTTCCCTATGGCTCGGGCCTGGAAATTGCGATAACGTCGCGACCCGTTGAGCATGCGTCCGATCTCAACCTAATCACTCATATCTGGAGGTTTTCATGCAATTCAAACTGAAATTGACGGTCGCCATGGCGATTGCCGCGGCCTGCGGCGTTGCCGCCGCACAGGAGCAGGTCGTCAAGATCGGTCACGTCGCCCCGCTGTCTGGTGCGCAGGCCCACTACGGCAAGGACAACGAGAACGGTGTCCGCATGGCCATCGAGGACCTCAACGCCCAAAAGATCAAGATCAATGGCAAGACCATCAAGTTCGAGATCCAGGCCGAAGACGACGCCGCCGACCCGAAGCAGGGAACGGCCGCCGCACAGAAGCTGTGCGATGCCAAGGTCGCCGGCGTGGTGGGCCACCTGAACTCGGGCACGACGATCCCCGCCTCCAAGGTCTACAACGACTGCGGCATCCCGCACGTCACGGGCGCGGCCACCAACCCCGGCCTGACCAAGCCCGGCTACAAGACCACCTACCGCATCATCGCCAACGACAATGCGCTGGGCGCTGCGCTGGCCCTGTACGCGGCCGACACGCTGAAGCTGAAGAAGGTCGCGATCATCGATGACCGCACCGCGTACGGCCAGGGTGTCGCCGAAGTGTTCGCCAAGACTGCCAAGTCGAAGGGCATGCAGGTCGTGGACACCCAGTTCACGAACGACAAGGCCACCGACTTCATGGCCATCCTGACCGCGGTCAAGGCCAAGGGTCCCGACGCCATCTTCTACGGCGGCATGGACCCCCAGGCCGGCCCGATGCTCCGCCAGATGGAGCAGCTGGGCATGACCAACGTCAAGTACTTCGGCGGCGACGGCATCTGCACCAGCGAGATCATCAAGCTGGCTGCGGGCGCCAAGACGCTGGACAACGTGATCTGCGCCGAAGGCGGCGCCTCCCTGGCCAAGATGCCCGGCGGCAAGGCCTGGAAGGACAAGTACGACAAGAAGTACCCGAACCAGTTCCAGGTCTACAGCCCGTACACCTATGACGCCACGTTCGTGCTGGTCGACGCGATGAAGCGCGCCAATTCCTGGGACCCGAAGGTCTACACCAAGGAACTGGCCAAG